>CAZDTB010000236.1:0-7348 GCA_964508075.1 uncultured Planctomycetales bacterium | reverse complement strand
GGATCCCGATCTGGAGTCCATTCGTAGTCATCAGCGGTACCAGGCCGCAGCAGTCAAGGCCAGAAAGAAGGCCGCTGAGCTGACCCTATCCAAAGAGACTGGCACGCAGGCGCTCGTGAAGCAACTCATCGATCGGCTGGCGGATGCCGTGGGAATCCTCGACTACGCTGCCACGGTCGAGAGCACTGACGGGTACGCGGTCCGGAGGGAGTCGGTCACGGTCCTGGTTCCCGACGCCAAGGATCGGCCGATCTACCCGGTCTTCGGGGAGCGGCAGCAGCTGACCGACTTTGACAAGTACCTGCCAAAGGAGGCCGTATCATTCTCGGTCTCCGGCGGATTTGACCTGGGCGAGCTGTACAAGTTTCTCGAGGATTCGTTCCGCCTGTTCGGCCCCAAGGGCGAAGAGCTGCTGGCCAAGTGGGCCGAGATCCAGAAGACGTTGGGCGTAGATGTTCAGAAGGACATTGTCGGCTGGATCGACGGCGGGTTCATCAGCGTGACACTGGCGGACGGCCGGGGATCCGTGTGGCTGTTTAAAGTCACCGACGAGCAAGTCGCCCGCGAGAAGGTCGGTGCGGCAGTCGACTTTCTCTCGACGAAGCTGATGGAAGCCGTGGCGAAGAACCCCACGCTGGCCGCCATTGCCATGTTGTCCGTGCAGACCTCGCCGGCCGAGCACGAGCAGCTCGAAGGGTTCCAGAACCTCCACTTCGCCATGTCGCCGCAGCCGGCCGTCTGGGGCGTCGCCGACGGCTACCTCATTTTTGGGAGTTCGGCCGACGCCGCCGCCCTGTGTCTGGCTACCGCCCGGGGTGACCATCCCAACATCCGAGACAACGCTCGGGCCATGAGCGAGGCGCTCGTGCCCACCGGGCCTTTCGCGAGCGTGGCCCTGACCGACCGGCGCAATCTGGGCGAGGAACTGGCGGTCGGCATGGGAGTCGGCTCGATGGTGTGCGGCATGCTCGGGGCCATCGTGCCTGAGCCCCAGGTCCGGCCGGTGATTGCCAAGATCTCGGGCATGCTCGCCAAGCTCACGCCGGTGGTGCGCAAGATCGATTTCTACAAGTCCAGCGCAAGCCACACGACGTTTGACGGACAGACGTGGCGTACTCGCGGCGTCACTCATTATTTCTCACCGACGGAGCGTGCGACACGCGGCACGCATTAGTGCTTCGTCACGCCTTGGCTTTCGGATCGTCGCGTCGGCCCCCCGCGGCCGACGTAGGCCACCGGAAGGCGCTCTACCATGTCGCTGAGAGGGCTGGCGCCGACACGCGTTGATCCCTGCCGCGAGCCGTGTTGTCTCACCTCGCTTGGAACCCCTGACCTTCTTTGTATTTTCTGAGGCGTAGCGTGCCGTACGGTCGCATGGGATGATGAACGAGCGGATGCCGGGCTGCGCGGAGGTGGTTGACCCGCGGCGCCTCCGGCAGACGACGGCAGAGTCTCGGGTCTCTAGCCCGGACTATTCATACCGCAGAGAGCGCGGAGAGCGCAGAGTGTTGTTGAGACAGAAGTTGTGGCAGAATCCGAGTGCGTTTCGTTTTGACAGTGTGTATCACCTGTCCTTCTGCGTCGGCTTCGCTAACCTCTTTTCTATCACCTCTCTGCGATCTCTGCGTGCTCTGCGGTGAATTATCCGGGCTAGAGCCATTCGAAAGGCGGCGAGTATGCGAAAAGTTCGAACTCATCGCGCCAAAAACAACCTGGCAGGAACTCTTGGCCGCACGCAGGCAATCGTCTGACTGGCGGGCGCGCTGCTCTCGGCCGGCTGTGCGACGACGCCCAAGGCCCCACCGCCGCTGACCGCCGAGCAGCGCCAGCTCAACCTCGACTCCTTCGACTACGTCTGGAACACGGTTCGCGAGCGGTACTGGGACCCCGAGTTGGGTGGGCTCGACTGGCCGGCGGTCCGCGACGAGCTGCGCCCGCGAGTCGAGCAGGCCACGACCATGCCCGAAGCGCGTGGCGTCATGAACGACATGGTCTCACGTCTGGGCGTGTCCCATTTCGCGATCATACCGGCGGTGCTCTACGAGGACATCGAACAGCCGGCGGGCGCCGGAGCTCGCGACGCTGACGTGGGGATCGACGTCCGCGTCATCGCTGGCCGCGCCCTGGTAACGTCCATCGTGGAGGGCTCCCCGGCTGACGAGGCCGGCGTGCAGCTCGGCTGGGAAATCGTGCGCATCGGTGAGGAGGAGATTCCTCCGAAGCTCCAGGCGGTGGCCGAGGAGTTCGAGGACAAGATGTACATGGAGTTGATCCTGGCCCGCGTCGTGGCCGGACGATTGAGCGGCCGGGTCGGAGACTCGGTTGCCGTGCGGTTCCTCGATGGCGGGGAGCACCCGGTCGACTTCGAACTGACGCTGGCGGAAAAGAGAGGCCGGCGCGCTCAGTTCGGGCATCTCCCCCTGGCCTACACCTGGATCGAGGCCGACCTGATCGAAGGCAACATCGGCTATATCGCCTTCAATCACTTCCTCGACCCGATTCACCTGATGCCCGTCTACAATGAAGCCATGAAGTCGTTCATGGACGCCGACGGCATCGTCATCGACATCCGCGGCAACGGCGGCGGGCTCGGAGGGATGGCGATGGGCATGGCCGGCTGGCTGGTTGCAGACAAAAACCGGTACCTCGGCACCGTGTACCTGCGCGACAACGAGCTGAAGCTGATCGTCAACCCGCGCGCCACGACCTACACCGGCCCCGTCGCGGTGCTCGTCGACGGGCTGTCCGGATCGGCGGCGGAGTTCTTTTCGGGTGGGCTGAAGGATCTCGGCCGGGCCCACATCGTCGGCTCGCGCACAGTCGGCGCGGCGCTGCCCTCCGCATTCGAGCGCTTACCCAACGGCGACGGGTTCCAGTATGTCTTCGCAAACTACATCTCGGAAGGCGGCGAGGCGCTCGAAGGCGCCGGCGTCAGCCCCGACATCAACGTCGCACCGACGCGGCAGGCCTTGCTGGCCGGCAGAGACTTGGTGCTCGAAGCCGCGATTGACTGGATTCGTACTCAGAAGTAGTGCGTCACGCGAAGCGCATGGCGCGTTCACCGGACAGAAGCCACAAACCCTATTTGATGGAGGTTATCCTGGAATGATCCACCCGACACAGAGACCAATCACCCGCATCCACTCGCTGGCGCGTGCCCGCCTGGTTCCCGCGCTCCTCCCCACGCTGCTGCTCGCGGGCCTGTGCGCGGCGGGTGCGCTGCTCTCGGCGGGCTGCGCGACGACGCCCAAGGCCGAGGCAATCCTCGACAAGTACGTCGAAGTCACGGGTGGCAAGGCGGCCTATGGCAAGCTCAACGACCGTGTGAGCAAGGCAACCTTCGAGATGGCGGCGCAGGGCATCAGAGCCGATCTCACGGTCTATGGTGCCAGGCCCAACAAACTGTACACCCTGTTCGAGTCGGACGTATTGGGCAAGATCGAGAAGGGCACCGACGGCAACGTGGCCTGGGAGCTGAACGTGATGACGGGCCCCCAGCTCAAGGAGGGTGACGAACTGACCTTCTTCATGCGTGAGGCCACCTTCGACGCCGCGACGCAGTGGCGAAAGCTGTACAAGAAGGTCGAGTGTGTCGGCCTCGAGACCATCGACGATAATCCGTGCTACAAGGTCGTCCTGACGCCCGCGGAAGGGGCACCCCTGACGCGCTACTACGACCAGCAGTCCGGCTTGCTGGTCAAGGTGGAGATGAGTATCACAACGCCCATGGGCACGATCCCGTTCGAGTCCTATGTCAGCGACTACAAGCCGGTCGACGGCGTTCTATTCCCGCACAAGGTCCGCGTGCTCGTCATGGGCACCGAACGCCTCATCACCACTCAGAGCATCGAGCACAACGTCAAGATGCCCAAGGATCGCTTCAAGCTGCCCGAGGACATCCAGGTGCTCGTAGAGAAGCAAAGGAGCGAACAGGCCGAGACCATCGGTAAAGAAGAGGAGGCCGGAAAGACCAAGAAACCCTAACGCCCGGCCGGATGCGGGAGCGGACTTCCGAGGAGTGCGTGGCCGCCGCCAAGTTGGCCCAAACCAGGGGCACCAGCTGTGACCGCTGCGTCCGAACAGCCTTCTACCCCTGCCCCCGGTGGATGCAGTCCAGCCAGGGCTCACCACGCGCCGGCGGGCCGCGCACGCTCATCGCCGGACAGCCCGGCAATCGCTTCACACTCCAGGTCGACTTCCACGGTGGGGCACGGCACCTGCCGATCGTCTCGCTGAAACGCGCAGCGTAGGCTGCCACAAGCACCTCTGCCTCGCAGGTTCCTTACAGTGAACGTGCGAGTCGAGACGCCCGATGTCGCGGTGCTCGCTTCCAAAACAGCAAAAGAGCAGACTGCGCGACCCGTCCAAGGTGACACTCGTGTTGATCCGACGTCGTTCCGCGCCAGGCCGAACCGTCCACCCGGCCGCGCAAAGATCGGTGGACGGACACACCATAGCGCAGGTAGGCCAGGAACGGTCCAGTCGAAGCACGCACATGCATCTTGTAGTTGCGGCGTTCATTTAATCATAGGAGGCGCGGATTCTCCCATCGGTCAGTGTAGGCTGAATGATCTCCCGCCACTCCGGCGAGTCCCAGGTCTTCAGCGTCATATGCAGGTCGTAGTATTTCTTCGGTATAGGATGAGTGCCCATCACCACCTTCATTCCGTATCTTGCAATGACGAAATCACGAAAGTGCATGATGTACGGACACGGCGGGTATCCGACAATCAATCCGGTGGCAAAGTGAACGGCCTGAACCCCGTTCTTCTTCATTTCCTCGGGGGCATGCTCGACGTTCCCGCCCGGACAGCCGCCACAGGTTGCGTATCCGGCTAGTTCCACGTCTCTTCCACGGTAGATGCTGAACGCGCCCTCCCTATCCCGAAGAGACCTCAGGCATTTGCCTCCAGCGCACATCCGATACCGGTCGCAAATGATGATCCCGATTCTCTCCTTCATTCCGTTTTCCTCCGTCCGTTTCTCTTCGTCCGTTTTTGGCCAGCCCGCCGCTTTCGGCCCTCCGATGCTGAGAACTCCAGGCGCAGGCCGCGGTCATTCGAAGGACTGCAAACGACGCAGTTGGAATGAGCCGGGGCTCGAAGCTCACGCAGGGCGTCTTCAGTAGAATCAGTGATCGCAGACATTCTCGCCGGGTCGCAGTGTTCCGTTCAGATACGCGGTGGCAACCTGTTCAGGGGTTTCGTCGGGGGCACCTAGAATAACGCTGATGTCGTTTTGGGCGAACAGCTGCTGTGCCCGCTGGCCCATGCCGCCGGTAATGATCACGTTGGCGCCGAGTTCGTGCAGCCAAGCCGGTAGAACCCCGGGTTCGTGACCTGGTGGCTTGTGCATGGTCTTGCCGAGGACCACCTTGTCGTCCTCGTTGACGTCGTACAGTGCGAATTCGTCGCAATGTCCAAAGTGCATGCTCACACGTCCTGCCTGTACAGGGATTGCAATCTTCATGCGGTGATTCTCCTCGCGTTGATTCTCGGTTGCGACACTGGCGTGTGCTGGTGTCTGCTGTCCCAGGAGCAAGCGCACGACGTCGGCGAACGCCTGGGTGCTGAGACTGTTCGTACGGTTGTCAATGAACGGAATTCCCGCATCGCCTGAGGTAACGATATCCGGATCGATCGGGATCGACCCCAGGAATGGCACGCTCATCTCATGAGCCAGGGCCTGGCCGCCACCTTTCTTGAACAAATCGATTCGCTGCCCACAGTTCGGGCAGACAAAGCCGCTCATATTCTCCACGATTCCCGCAACTGGTAACGACAGACTGTTGCAAAAGGACACGCAGCGGCGCACGTCCGCGACGGCCAGGTCTTGCGGCGTGGTCACGATCACGGCCTCCGCGGGCGAACCGACGAGTTGAGCGACGGCCAGCGGCTCGTCCCCCGTTCCGGGAGGCGAATCAACGACCAGGTAGTCCAGGTTGCCCCAAGCGACGTTTGTCAGGAATTGGCGTATGAGGTGAAACTTGCGCGGGCCGCGCCAGATTACGGGCTCGCTACCACTGGACAGCAGGAACCCGATCGACATGACCGCCAGGTTATCACTCATGCGGACCGGTGACATGTCCTCTCCGGACACACGGATCTGTTGGCCTTCCAGCCCGAGCAGTTTCGGAACGCTCGGTCCGTGGACGTCCACGTCCAGGAGTCCGACGGCCTTGCCGGCCAATGCCAGGGATACCGCCAGGTTGGCAGCCACGGTACTCTTCCCGACGCCGCCTTTGCCTGACAAGACGAGCAGCTTTCGTCGGATAGTCTTCATCCGGGCTTGAAGCATCTGCTCGTCACGTTGCCGCTGGGCCTCATCAATTGCTTGCGGTTGTTGTTGTGACATTTGGACTCCTGAGTGTCTCCAGGACGTTTGCCCAGAGCTGCCGAACATCTGTCGCGACCCCATCCACCGCATACTCGGCGATGGATTGCCTCCTGATCTGAGCCTCGGTGACGGCCCGATCATAGCGAACTCTCCCCGCCAGCTTGAGACCACGTCGGCGCGCCAAGGCCTCGATCTCTGACGTGAGATTCTCGTTTATATCCCACTTGTTGATGCAAATCAGTGTTTCGACGCGGAAATGCCCGGTCAGATCGGATACACGTTCCAGATCATGCCGACCGCTCAATGTCGGCTCCGTGACCACCAACGCCAAATCAGCCCCTGTTATCGAGGCGATCACCGGACAGCCGATGCCTGGTGAGCCGTCGATGAGCACCAAATCACGCTCACGGCTTTTGGCGGTTTCCCGCGCCTGCTCGCGAACCAGGCTGACCAGCTTGCCGGAGTTCTCTTCCGCGACACCCAGCTTGGCATGCACCATCGGTCCGGCGCGCGTCTCGGATATGAACCACTCCCCGTTGACGGCGGGAGCAAACTCGATAGCCTCCTCGGGGCAGAACCAGACACAGACGCCGCAACCCTCGCAGGCGATCGGATCGATTCGGTACGCCTTCTCGCGCTGCCCTTCACCGGTTTCGCAGCAAGAAACCGCATCGAAGCGGCACACTTCCGCGCATTTTCCACAGGCTGTGCACTGTTCGGACATGATCCGGGCCCGAGAGCCCCCGGAAAACGTCTCGCGCTTGACAATCCTCGGGTCAAGGACGAGATGGAGGTCGGCCGCGTCAACGTCGCAATCCGCCAGCACAGCGTTGTCGGCCAACGTGGCGAATGAGGCCACGATCGACGTCTTGCCCGTGCCGCCCTTGCCGCTGATTACGACTAATTCCTTTGCTTTATTCGCCATCTATTCCTTTGACCTTTCGTCAGCTTCCTGATCCCGTGGTTCGCAGCGACCTCCTGAGGTACCCCTTCACTGCAATACCCGCAAGCC
>CAZDTB010000235.1:6604-7352 GCA_964508075.1 uncultured Planctomycetales bacterium | reverse complement strand
TGGCCACGCTTCGAATCTCGCGTTGGGAGGGTTACTTGCACAGGCGGTTCCGCTATGGTGATGTTTGGAGGGGGGATGTCGTCGAGGGGGCCGGTCCGGGGGGGCGTGTGGCAGACCCTCGTTCGCGCCCAGGGCTAGGTTGGGCCGGTAATTGGCAGCCCGTGAGGAATAATGTGAAGCGGCGGCCCAGACAGAAGAGTTCGGTCAGGCAAAAGGCCGCCCGCCCGGCACGCAGGCGCGACTGGCTGGTTCTGGGTGCGATACTGCTCGCTGGTCTGGGTGTACGGGTGGCGTATCTGGGCGAGCTGGTGGACAAGCCCGACTTCGACGCGCCGCTGGCCGATGCCCAATACAACGACTACTGGGCGCGGGCGCTGGTGACGGGGGACTGGACGCCGCCGGCTGGCGTGCCCGATCCGGGGATTCAATCGACGCCTTATTTTCGACCTCCCGGATACCCTTACTTCCTGGCGGCAGTCTATCACGTCTTCGGGACTGGATATCTGGTGCCGCGCGTCGTCCAGATGATTCTTGGGCTGGCGAGTTGCGTTCTGGTGTTCCTGCTCGGTCGGGCGCTGTTCGGCCGGGTCGCGGGGCTGATCGGGGCGGGGTTGACGGCCGTCTATTGGGGGTTGGTCTACTTCGAAGGGGAGCTACAGCCACCCGCTTTGCTGGTGTTCCTGAGCCTCATGCTGATGCACGTCCTTCGCCGCTGGACGGTTCGCCCGACGTACGTGTGGGCGACCGT
>CAZDTB010000235.1:0-6594 GCA_964508075.1 uncultured Planctomycetales bacterium | reverse complement strand
CCGTCGGGGGACTCCTGCTGGGATTGCTGGCGCTGGTGCGGCCGAACGTGCTGCTGTTCGTGCCGGTGGTGCTCGTATGGATGTGGTGGGTGCTGCGTGGCAAAAACGCCGGCAAGCGGTCTCTGCTGGCGGCGTTGGCGGCGCTCGGTGGCATGGTGGTGACGATTGCCCCCGCCACCATTCGCAACTACCTCGTGGCGCACGACCTGGTTCTGATCTCCAGCAACGGTGGCGTGAATCTCTACATCGGGAACAACCCGCTGACCAGCCTGGTGACGCCGCGGATTCCGGACATCGAGCAGCTTGCCGGCCGGGCCGGGTGGAGCCTGTTTGCGTACCCGGAGATCGTGCGGGGGGTGGAAGCGCAGACGCAGCGGACGATGAAATACTCGGAGGTGTCCAGGTACTTCGCGCGGCGAGCGTTCGAGTTCATCCGGGCTAATCCCGGCAAAGCTGTGGGCTACGCGGTCGACCGGGCGCTGCTGTTGTGGGGACCCCGGGAAGTATCCAACAACAAGGCATTACACTTCGAGCGGAAGCAGTCGGCAATGCTGTGGCTGCTGCCCGGGTTTCCGCTGGCGCTATCGGGCTTCCTGGTCGGGCTGGTGGTGTGGCTGTTCGATCGCCGGGCGACTCGGCGACATGAAGAGGAGACCGAGCCGGACGCCAGGCCGCAGCGGGAACTGTTGATCCTGATTCTGTTGTTCCTGGTGGTCTATTCGGCGTCGTTCCTGCCGTTTCTGGCGGCGGGGCGGTTTCGCGTTCCGCTGGTTCCATTCCTGCTGATATTCGCTGGATACGCGCTCTGTCGGCTCGCACAACACGCTGCCACCCGTCGGGTTGGACCGGCGGCGTTGTGCGGTGTTGGCTGGCTGGCGCTGTACGGGTTGGCGAGTGTGCCGCTGGTTTCGTACGAGCCGGACCTGGGACGATGGCATCTGGATCGGGCATCGGCGCACGTGTTGAAGGGGGAGTCGGAGCGGGCGATCGCGGAGTACGAAGCTGCGATCGCAGCCAACCCCGGCTACCCGCAGATATACGCCGAGTTCGGTTCTCTGCTGGTCACGCAGGGGGAGTTTGACGAGGCGATCGCGAACTACCGCAAGGGGATCGAGCTGAATCCTTCGTTTGCCGAACTGCGCCGCACACTGGCAGAGCTGCTGCTGCACCTCGACCGGGTCGATGAGGCGATAGCGGAGTACCGAGCAGCGCTCGAGCAGTCGCCCGGCAATGCCGAAGCGTGGTACAATCTGGGCCGGGCATTGTCGCGCGCCAGCTCGAACGACGAGGCGCAGGCGGCGTACCAGAGGGCCTTGCAGGCTGATCCGGAGTTTGCCGAGGCACGTGTCAACCTTGGAGTGATTTTGAAGGGCAAGGGCAACCTCGTGGAAGCCGAGCGCGAATTGCGCCGGGCGCTGGATGTGAACCCCAACATGTTCGAGGCGCACTACAATCTGGCGAATGCGCTGGCGGCGCAGGGGAGGATCGACGAGGCGATTCGGTCGCTATCAGCAGCACTGCACATTCGGCCCGATAACGTTGCCGCTCAGCGGGCGTGGAAGAGCTTGCGAGAACGGCGGCAATCGGAACAGCAGGCGAAATCTACCCCCTCGGAGAGTCAAGCCACACAGCCTGCTCCCTAGCCGATGCCGATTACATTAAGATGGTTGTGGTGAACTCTACTAGCAGACGGTTCGCAAGTACAAACCGGATGGAGATTCGCAAGTGAAGATCGGCGGCGTGATCTGGATTGCGCTGCCAGTATGCACTGGCGCGCTTGTCGGAGGATGCAGCAAGCACGAGGAAGCCGGACCCCGAGAACCCGCGATCCACGCGGATGAACCCCGGCCCAATGTGCTCCTGATCTCGGTGGACACGTTGCGCCCCGACCATCTGGGTTGCTACGGGTACGACCGGAACACCAGCCCGAACATTGACCGGCTGGCGGACGAGGGGGCGCTCTTTGAGAACGTAATCAGCAGCACCTCGTGGACGTTGCCGGCTCACGCCGCGATGTTCACGGGGCTGGCGGATACGGTTCACGGCGCATGGGACACGGACCGGCAGCTGGCGGAGCAGCATGTGACGCTCGCCGAGCGTCTGCAAGAGGCTGGCTACGCGACGGTCGGGTTCTTTTCGGGGCCGACGTTGTATCCGGCGTTCGGGTTGGGGCAGGGGTTTGAGACGTACATTGACTGCACGTCGTACCCGGAGCTGAGCGCGGAATCGGCCAAAACGCCGGGGATCGAGGTTGGCGGGGAGCTTCAGAGCGCGGCGATGGCCGATATCACCAGTCCGCGGATCTACGCCGCGATACGGCAGTGGCTGGCGGAGAACGAGCGGCAGCCGTTTTTCATGTTCATCCATATGTGGGACGTACACTTCGATTTCATTCCCCCGTCGCCGTACGACACGAAGTTCGATCCCGACTACACCGGCACAGTCACCGGCAAGAATTTCATCTTCGACGAGTCGATCAACGCGGACATGCCACGGCGTGATGTCGAACACCTGATCGCTCTGTACGATGGAGAGATAGCCTGGACCGATGAGCATGTTGGAAAGATACTGGCCGATCTCGAAGCGCTCGGTCGGCATGATTCGACGATCGTGATGTTGCTGGCCGACCACGGGACCGAGTTTTTCGAGCACGGCTCGAAGGGTCATCGCCAGACGCTGTTCGACGAGGTGATCCGGATTCCGCTGGTGGTGCGCTGGCCGGGCCGCATTCAGCCTGGGCTGCGCATTGCCGATCAGACGCGGATGATGGATGTTCTACCGACGCTGCTTGATCTCTTGCGCATGCCGTCGCCGACGGACGTAATGGGGCGGAGCGTGGCGCCGCTGCTGTTCGGAGACGAACTCGATGACAAGGTTCTGGCGATCAGCGAGCTGTATACGCTGGGGCGTGGGCTGAGCTCGTATCGGCGGCTGGATCGCAAGCTGATTCGCCAGGAGGCGACCGGCTCGTGGGTGGTCTTCAACCTGCGCAGCGATCCGGGCGAGCAGAGGCCGCTGCAAAACATGAACAACCCATTGGTCAGCGTGATGGTTCGCGAGGCGAACGAGGGCCGCGCGTGGCTGGCTGAGTTCCGTCGGAAGCTGGGGGTCGGGGTCTCCGCGCCGGCGTTGCCCGCGAAGGTGCGCAGTCGGCTGGAAAGCCTCGGCTACATCAGCGGCGAAGCAGATGACGAAGACGATGATGATGACTGAAGCCGACGGCGGTTGGGCGGTTCGTACTGGATTGATGCTCCCGTTGAGAGTCAGGCTGCGGCCCTGGACCGTGCTGATCGTCACGGCCGCGTTGCTTGCCGCCGGCTGTTCGCGCGAGAACGAGCCGAAGGGTGCCGAAGCGGTTGTTCATGCCGACGAATCGTGGCCGAACGTCGTCCTGATCTCGATTGACACGCTGCGTCCCGATCATCTCGGCTGCTACGATTACGAGCGGGATACGAGCCCGAACATCGACCAACTGGCGGCCGAGGGCGCGCTGTTTGAAAACGCCATCAGCAGCACGTCGTGGACGCTGCCCGCGCATTGCGCGCTGTTCACCGGGCTGGCCGACACGGTCCACGGGTGCGTCGAGATGGACCGGCGACTGGCCGAGAGCCGCACGACGCTGGCGGAGCGTTTGCAGGCGGCCGGTTATGCGACCGTGGGTTTCTTCTCGGGTCCGGCCTTGCATCCGGTGTTCGGGCTGGCCCAGGGGTTCGACAAATATGTGGATTGCACGTCGTACGCCGAGCTGACGGTCAAGGTCGCCGGCGCCGGCCAGACGCTGGACGGCGGCGTGGTGGAGAGCCGGTCTAACGCCGACATCACTAACCCGCGCGTGTATGCGGAGGTGCAGAGGTGGCTGAAGGAGTGTGAGCGGCGGCCGTTTTTCATGTTCATTCACATGTGGGACGTGCACTTCGATTTCATTCCGCCGCCGCCGTACGACCGCAGATTTGACCCGGACTACACCGGCCGCGTGACCGGCGAGGACTTTTTTATTGATCCGTCGATCAACGCGCGGATGCCGAGACGTGATCTGGAGCACATCATCGCGCTGTACGACGGCGAGATCGCCTGGACGGACGAACATGTGGGCAAGATCCTCGGCGAGATCGACACGCTGGAGCTGCGCGAGTCGACGATCGTGATGCTGCTATCGGACCACGGAGAGGAGTTCTTCGAGCACGGGCGCAAAGGGCATCGGCAAACGCTATACGACGAGGTCATTCGGATTCCGTTGATCGTGCGCTGGCCGGGGCACGTGCCGGCCGGGCGGCGCTACTCCGATCAGGCCCGGATGATCGACGTGTTGCCGACGTTGCTGGACCTGTTAGAGCTAGCCGTGCCGGACGACGTCATGGGGCAAAGTCTGGTGCCGCTCTTGGCGAGTGGATCCTTGTCCCACGACACACTGGCGATCAGCGAGCTGTTTTCGGTCGGGCGCGAGCTGCGCGCCTACCGTCGTCCCACCCGCAAGTTGATCCACGACCTGAGAACGAAGCAGCGACAGATCTTCGACCTCGTCGCCGACCCCAACGAAAAGTCGCCGCTCGGGAACATGGCGACAGATCTGGCCAGGACGCTGTTCGAGGACATGCAGAAAGCGCAGGCGTGGCTGGACGAGTTTCGCGACCGGTTTCCTGCCGAGCGAGTCACGCCAGTCTTGACCGAAAACGTTCGCCGACAGCTTGAAAGCCTGGGCTACATCGGCGGCGCTGCCGAACCCGCGGAGAGCGAGAGACCGTGATTGGGTCGCGTAGCTCGACCGGGGTGGCGCGCCTCTGTATCCTGCCGATATGGATACGATCAACAAAGCCAAGCTGATAGACGGTCGCCGGCTGGCGAAGCGTCTGCTGGAGAGGGCGGCGGTCAAGATCGAGAGGATCCGCGAAGCTACCGGCATGACGCCGGCGCTGGCGACCGTGCTGGTCGGTGACGACCAGGCGTCGGCGACGTATGTCCGCATGAAGCGCAAACGCTGTGATGAGGTCGGGATGAGGTCGCTGCTGATCGAGCTGCCGTACGGGACAACCACCGAGGAACTTGTTGCGGATATCGAGAAGCTCGCCGGGGACCAGTCGGTCCACGGCATTCTCGTGCAGCATCCGGTGCCCAAGCCGATCGACAAGCGAGCCGCGTTTGAGGCGATCCCGCTCGAAAAGGACGTGGACGGGGTCAGTTCCCGTGCGCTCGGGCGGGTTATCCTCGGTATGCGCGCGTTTATTCCGTGCACGCCGGCCGGCATCATGCAACTGCTGGACGAGTACCAGGTCGAGCTCGACGGTGCCCATGCCGTCGTGATCGGGCGCAGCCCGATCCTGGGTCGGCCGATGGCGTCGATGCTGATCAATCGGCACGCGACGGTGACGCTGTGCCACTCGCGGACGCGCTCGTTGCCGAGCATCGTACGCCAAGCGGACGTGGTCATTGCCGCTGTCGGCAAACCGCGCTTCGTGCAGGGTGGTTGGATCAAGGTGGGGGCGGTGGTGATCGACGCCGGTTACAACGAGGGCAACATCGGCGACGTTGACTTTGAGGACGCGCTCGAGCCCTGCTCGCTGATCACGCCTGTCCCAGGTGGGGTCGGTCCGATGACGATTGCCACTCTGATCGACCAGACGGCCGATGCCGCCGCGGCGCAGCTCGGCATCGATGCGTGACCGTAACCCAACCCACACCGCGTTGGTGATGCGACCTCCCATTCATAGTCTCAGGATCGCCAACGGAACGTCGTATTAGATTCTGTCGCACAACGTCAGTATTATGCCGGCGAGGGAAAATCACGAGATGGGCAGCTCTGGATCGATGAGGAAGGCAAGGAACTATATCAACGGCCGGTGGATCGAACCGACCGGCGTCGAGTGGCTCGATGTTGAGAACCCCAGCACGGGTGAGGTGATCGGCCGCACGCCGCTGTGCGGAAGCGAGCAGGTCGACCGATCTGTCCGGGCGGCGGAGCAGGCTTATGTCGAGTGGAGCCGGACGCCGGTGGCTCGGCGGGTACAGCCGATCTTCCAGTTGGTCGAGCTGCTGGCCGAACACGAAGAGGAGTTGGCCCGGTCGATCTGCGCGGAGAACGGCAAAAGCCTGCCAGACGCGCGGGCGGAGGTGAAACGGCTGGTCGAGAACTGCGAGGTGGCCTGCGGGATGCCGGTCTTGCAGCAGGGCGACAAGCTGATCGGCGCGTCATATGGGATCGACGGCGAGGTGCTCCGGCTGCCGATCGGTGTCTTCGCCATGATCGCGCCGTTCAACTTTCCGGCGATGGTCCCGTTCTGGTTCATGCCCTACGCCCTCGCCGCGGGCAACACGTATATCATCAAGCCCTCCGAGCAGACGCCGCTGACGTTTCAGCGGGTGGCCGAGTTGATCGAGCAGACCGAGCTGCCGGCGGGTGTGTTCAATCTGGTCAATGGTGATAAGGAAGCGGCCGCGGCGCTGGTGGATCATCCTCACATCGCCGGCATTTCGCTGGTGGGCAACAGCCGCACCAACGGCCTGATCGGCGACCCTGTCCAGGACGACCGCTACACCTACGGCCACGGCTTTGGAATGTTGTTTCTTTCGCAAGTGCTCGGTGAGGAAGAGGACATCGAT
>CAZDTB010000234.1:0-7373 GCA_964508075.1 uncultured Planctomycetales bacterium | reverse complement strand
AAGGTGTAGCGTGAGCGGTTCGGCCTCAAACTCGCGCACGATGTCGGCCGTCTCGTCCCGGCTGCCGTCATCCACCACGATGAGTTCCGAACACAGGTCGGCCCGGACGAGGTACGCACGCACCGCCGCTAGTGCGCGCCCGAGCCGGCGGGCTTCGTTGTAGGCCGGGATCACGACCGACAGTTCGGGTCTTGGCGTCTGCTCGTGTTGTTCGTCAGGCATCGCAACCGGGTCTACGCGACGGCGGAATCTTCCGACCGTGACAGTTTGACGTCCCCCCATCGTGTTCGCTAGATTGTCTCCAAGGCAACGCAATCCACAACCGGCTTGAGCACCCATACACGAGGTAATTGATGACCGCTGACAGCAATGCCCACCAAGACACCGGAATCACCCGCCGGCAATTCGTGCAGACGGCGACCGCCGCCGGGCTGATCATGACCGTGCCCGCCTGGGCCCAGGAAACGCCCCCGAGCAGCGATGATCTCAAGGTCGCCATCATCGGCCCGGGCAGCCAGGGCCGGCTGCTGATGACCATGTCGCTGAAGATCCCGGGCATCCGCTACGTAGCTGTCTGTGATATCTGGGCTTACCACCAGAAGTACGCCCGCAACATCCTCAAGAAATACGACCATCTCGTAAACGTCTACGAAGACTACCGCGAGATGCTGGCCAAGGAGCGTAACCTCGACGCGGTGATCGTCGCCACGCCCGACTCGATGCACGCCGAGCACGCCATCGCCTGTCTCCAGGCCGGCAAGCACGTCTACTGCGAGAAGGAGATGTCCAGCACCATCACGGACGCCCGGAGAATGGTGCTCGCCGCCCGCGAGACCGGCAAACTGCTCCAGATCGGCCACCAACGCCGCAGCCAGCCACGCTACTGGCACGCCCTCAAAATGATCGAAAAGGACAAGATCCTCGGCCGAGTCACGCACACCTACGGGCAGTGGAACCGCGGCCGGCTGCTCGAGCTCGGCTGGCCCAAGAACCAGGAGGTCCCCCCCGAGACGCTCCGGCGTTACGGCTACGGCTCGATGGACGAGTTCCGCAACTGGCGCTGGTACCGCAAGTACTCCGGGGGCCCGATGGCCGACCTGGGCTCACACCAGATCGACGTCTTCAACTGGTTCCTGAGAGTGATGCCCAAGTCGGTCCTGGCCAGCGGCGGGCTCGACTACTACACCCAGCAACCCGGCCGCGACTGGTACGACAACGTCATGGCGATCTACGAGTATCAGACCGAGGCCGGCCCGGTCCGCAGTTTCTACGAGGTGCTCAACACCACCAGCCACGGCGGCTTCTATGAGCAGTTCATGGGTGACGAAGGCTCGCTGGTCATCTCCGACGATGGCAGGACCGGACAGATCTTCCGCGAGGTGCACGCCAAGCGGCGCGAGTGGGAGGACGAAGCCGACAAGGTCGAGGCCATGGGCCGCGAGGCGATCGAGCTCAAGATCGGCGAAACCCTCACGCCCGAAGGCAAGAAAGACCCCAAGGCCGAGCAGCTGGCCGCCCAGAGCCAGAAGGACTCGCGGCTGCTGCACCTGGAGAACTTCTTTGACGCGATTCGCAACGGCACGCCGTTGAGCTGTCCGGCCGAGGTCGCCTTCGACACCTGCGTCACCGTGCTCCGCGCCAACGAGGCCGTCGAGGCGGGCTGTTGCCACGAATTCAAGCCGGACGAGTTCACGGTCTGATTCGGCGGCGCGGACCCGCGTCGCGCCCGAAGGGTTCAGGATTCGGGACTCGGGATTCTGTATTCAGGATTCAGAGCTTAGGGTGTGGGGTTCGGGGTCTGGATCGGCAGTCTTCTTGGTTAGCGAGGAACCCTGTTGCCGGTAGTGCACAGGAGCCACACGTGTTGCGAACTACCGCTACCTTGTTCAACTTCCCAGCCCTGAAAGGGCGACGGTCAGTAGCCGGGGGCGTCAGCCCCCGGAATCCGGCCCACCCAACGATCTCAGCCCCGGAGGGGCGACGGAGGGATATTGGCCACACTGAGGGACAAGCCGCCAGTGGCACCCGCGGTGTTGCAGCTCGCTGCCGTGCTCTGCTGACCCTCGCGATCGCGCTGGGTACTTGGTCCGCCCTGACCGACGCATCCCAAGATGATGAAATCGAGCTGCTCCGCACCGACAGCAAGGCGCCATACGTCCATCGCATCACGCTCTATGACCACGACGGTACGGCGATCGACCCCGAAGACAAACTTGCCGGACCCTACTCACCCGCGCAGACCTGCGGCAAGTGCCACCCGGTTGCACAGATCGCCGGCGGCTGGCACTTCAACGCCTGGAACCAGGCCGTCCCGCCCGGCCGCCCCGGCGAGCCGTGGTTCCTCGTCGATGAGACCACTGGAACCGTCCTGCCGATTTCCGGACGCGGCTGGCCGGGTACGTTCAAACCCGAGGAGGTCGGGCTGTCGCGCTGGGACTTCGTCATGGAGTTCGGCCACCACATGCCCGGCGGCGGCTACGGCGAGCCGTCCGACGAGGACGTGGACGGCTCCGAGAAGGCAATCCGCTGGGGCATCTCCGGCAACCTCGAAATCGACTGCATGTTCTGCCACGCCGCCGACCAGCAGCACGACCCGTCTGAACAGGCGCGCCAGATCGAGAAGGAGAACCTCAAGTGGGCTCCCACGGCTGCACTTGGGTTGGCGGTCATTCGCGGCGAGGCCCGCAAAGCGCCCGATGACTGGGACCCCATGATGCCGCCCGATCCGGACTTCCCCGAAAAGGCCGGCCCACGATTGATGTGGGACCAGAGCCGCTTCGACCCCGACGGCCGCGTACTGCTCAACATCACCCGTCGCCCGCCCGCCGAACGCTGCCTGTTCTGCCATTTTGCCCGCGAAGTCGGCCCAGAAAGCCCGGAACCATTCCAGACCGCACCCGATGTCCACCTGACGGCCGGTTTGACGTGCGTGGACTGCCATCGCAACGGCGTGGACCACAACATCGTCCGCGGCTATCGCACCGAAGCGACCGAACGACAAGACCCAGCCGTGGCGGCGTTCTCGTGCGAAGGCTGCCACCTGGGAGCCACCGGCGTTCAGGAGGCGAGCGTCGCCCTTGGCGGCCGTTACGGCGCTCCGCGTCCCGAGCACGAGGGCTTGCCGCCACACCACTTTGAGAAGCTCACCTGCACGACGTGCCATTCCGGCCCCTGGCCGGAGATGTACGCCAAACGCTTCCAGACTGCACTGGCGCACGGCCTGGGCCTGGCCACGCGCGAACGCAAAGACGACGACCCGCCGCACATCGTCGGCCCGGTCTTCGCCCGCCAGCACGACGGCAAGATCGCCCCGCAACGGATGGTTTTGGGAACACCCCGTGAGGTTTCCGGGCAATCAGTGCCGGAGGAGAGCAACCTCGCGAGGGCGTACTATCGCTGGTCGATCGCCCACAACGTCCGCCCGGCGTCGCAATCGCTCGGCGCACGCGGCTGCGAGGATTGCCACAGCAACGAGGCTCCGATTCACTTCGGACGCGTTACCGAAGCGGGGGATGAGCACGCCGATGAAAGGCCGATCCGGTTCATGTACGAGCTTCGTGGCGATGACGCCACCTTTGCCAAGGCCTGGAACCTCGGTTTCGTCTTTCGCCCGGTGTTCAAGGGGTTCGGCTTTATCTGTGCCGGCGTCATCGCTCTGGTTGCGCTCCATTATCTCCTGAATGGCGTGGGTGCGATCACTCGGAGGTTTCGCTAGATGGCCAGCGACACCGGCAGCGCGCGCAGCACCCCGCCCGCCCGCGGCGCAGCCCCGGTGCACAGGCTCACTCGGACCGAATTGCTGGCCCACACCGTCGCCACCGTCGGATTCCTGATCGCGGCGATCACCGGGCTCGGCACGGAGTACCTCTACGGCGAAGTCGCCGGCTGGCCGCTGCTGATCCATATGTTTGGTGCCGGCGTGTTCCTGCTCGGCATGGCCGCCGTCGCCATCATCTGGGCCGACCGGTGTCGCTTCGGTGTTGAGACCGGTCTGAACCTGGGTCAGAAGCTGGTCTTCTGGATCGCGCTCGTGCTGGGGCTCATCATTATGCTCTCGATGCTGCTGGCGATGCTGCCGATCTTCGGCACCGAAGTCGAGCACGAACTGCTCGAACTGCACGAAACCGGCGGCTTGCTGTTTCTGTGTGCTATGATCGTACATACGGCTGTTTCGCTCGCCGCCCGGTGGGCACAGAGGTGAAGTGAGATGATTTGTAAGCCAACGTGCATTCTCCAGGTACTGACTTTCGCCGCCGTTGTCGCGTTCGTCGCGACGCAAGTGGCCTTTGCGCAAAGCCCGGACGACAAAGACAAGCCCAGCCAGGTCAAGGCGGAAGACGCAAAGAAAGACGGCGAGAACCTGGTTCCGCTCAAGCTGAAGCTGCCCAAGCCCGCGTTCAAGGGCACGCCCAAGCACGTCCCACCGGGAACCAATCTCGAGAAGCCCCGCAAGGGCCCCCGCCCCGACTTCCTTGCCCCCAAGGGCTGCAAGAACGTCGCCCGCGACATGAAGGTCACCGCCAGCGACACCGACCCGATCATCGGCGAGATCGAGTTGGTGACCGACGGCGACCAGGAAGCCAACGAGGGCTGCTACGTCGAGTTCGGCCCCGGCCTGCAGTGGGCCCAGATCGACCTGAAGAAGAAGTACCAGATCCACGCCCTGCTGGTCTGGCACTTCCACGCCAACGCCCAGATCTACCACGACGTGGTCATCCAGGTCGCCGACGACGCCGACTTCATCACCAACGTCCGCACCGTCTTCAACAACGACCACGACAACTCGTCCGGCCTCGGTCTGGGCCAGGACAAGGAGTACTGGGAGACGTACGAGGGCAAGCTGATCGACGCCAAGGGCGTCGTCGCCCGCTACGTCCGCCTCTACAGCAAGGGCAGCACCGCCGACGACCAGAACCACTACACCGAGGTGGAGGTCTACGCCCTGCCGGCGAAGTGATCGCTTCACGCGACCATGTCAGCGCAATCCGCCGATCCGCGCGGTAGCGCGGTGCCATGCCCAAGCTCCTGGCGCGGGCAGGCCGCATCTCGTTTTCAAGCACGGCCGCCCTGCGCTCGACCATGACACCCGCCATGCTGCGTGAGCCCAGCCGAGGGCGGCTAAGCCGGACTATTCATACCGCAGAGAGCGCGGAGAGCGCAGAGTGTTGTTGAGACAGAAGTTGTGGCAGAATCCGAGTGCGTTTCGTTTTGACAGTGTGTATCACCTGTCCTTCTGCGTCGGCTTCGCTAACCTCTTTTCTATCACCTCTCTGCGATCTCTGCGTGCTCTGCGGTGAATTATCCGGGCTAAGCCACATGAACAATGCGAGCCAGGTGATGCCTCGCGTTGTCGGCGCGGAGATTCGTGGCAGGCTTGGATGAATACCGAGGTATACTGTGGAGGTGGGGGGGACGTACCGCGGAATCCGGAGTCTGCCAATGTCGGACCAGATCACAGCATCCCTATCTTCGGTTCACGACCATGCTTCAGCGCTGGATCGCGAGTTCCTGAACATTGCCAAGGCACTCGGCCAGGCCGACGCCACCACTGCGCGAACCGCCATGTTGGGGGTCTGGCGCGCGCTTCACCGCCTCGCGGAGGCCGCCAAGCCGATTACGGCCGCCTGTCCGGCGTGCCAACAAGCGGGCGGCAAGCGTAAGTATGAGGCAGTGAACCCGTTCTCGGGCGTGTGGTCACGCCCGGAGTGCGCCACGTGCCGCGAGCTGTCACAACTGATCGGTGCGGCTGAAGAGGTGGCCCGCAAGACGCAATCGCCCGAGATCAAATGACCCGCAGCCCCTTCCGCGTCATCGGCTCAGAGATACGCGCAAGTGCGGCTGGGGGTGAGGCCGCCGCGAGCTTGCCGCTGACTGGCGGACAGGGTTGCCTGCGACGCCCCAACCATCGCTGACTCCGTCGCCGTGGTACTGACACGCATGCCGACGAGGCGGTCCCCAGTGGTCTCGGGACCGCCTCGTCGATTCATCACTCTGCTGCTATTCGCACGTCGTTCCGTAGACGGCGAGCAGCGCCGCCAGGTCCGCCAGATCCACGTCCTCGTCGCCGTCGAGGTCGCCGTCTTCGTAGCGGGCGCCGCTGGTGGTGCCGTAGTTCGCCAGCAGCTGTGCCAGATCGGAGAGGTCGACGTAGCCGTCGCCGTCGAGGTCGCCGGGGCAGACCGGGGGCGCCGCGTAGCGACCCGAGTTCCGGTGATCGTGCTGAAACGTGGGCCAGTGCATGGTTGAAGGCGCATAGGGGGCATCCAGGTCCCAGACGTACAGGCACCCCTGGTCGAGCCCCACGCCGCCCGACACGCGCACGTTAGATGAGGCAATCAGTTCCACAAGATTATCGTTGTCGATATCCGCGATGGCGACCGGTCCGCCGAGGGAGGCTCCGGTTATCTTGGGGAATCCATCAATCAGTTCGCCCTCGTAATCCCAAGCATAGATTGCACACTGGCCATCAAGGTGATTGTTGTTGGTGATGACATCCGGGACCCCATCTCCGGTTATGTCGCCAATGACCGGGGAATACCAGTCTGTCCAGCACATCTGCTGGGGCCAGCCGTCCACGATGGAGCCGTCACTCCTTAAGACGTACGTCGAGCCATCGATCGTACTTGCCACAATCTCCAGCTCGTTATCGCCGTTGAAATCCCCGAGCACCGGGTTGCTCCAGACCTCGTCTCCCGGAAGTTGCGGCCAGCCGGTCACGACGTCGCCGTATCGGTCGTAGACACTAACGCCACACTGCCCCGGATCGTCCGGGTGATACATGAAACCGATCACGATCTCCTCTTGACCGTCGTTGTCGATATCACCAATGCTCGGCGATGCAAAACTGTAGCCTCGGGTTGTCACCGGCCACCCGGGAACCGCGCTGCCGTCGAGGTTATAGGCATAGACCCGCCCTCGATCGACGCCGGGCTCATTCGGCGGGTCCGCCCAATCGTCCGCGATTACGATCTCCAAGTCTTCGTCCGCGTCCAGATTGCCGAAGGAGGCCGTGCCTTCGTGCGTCCCACCGATCCATCCATAGATGTGCTTGGGCCAATCGTCGAAGGTGTCGCCCTGGCTGTCGAGCACCGTCACCGCCCATTCCCCGACGATTACGATCTCGAGATTTCCGTCGTGGTTCAAGTCGGCCAGGGCCAGCTTCTGCCTCCCGGAAGCGAAGTCGCCACACCAACCAGGATACGAGAACCCCGGGTAACTGACCGGGAACGTGCTCAGCAAGTCTCCGTCGTAGTTGTACACCAGCACACACGGCGGATCGGTGCAGTTGCCATTCCAGTTCTTCGGCCTGAACGCTGTGACGCCACAATTCCTTGCCCGTCGCAGGATCATGTCCGGTCAGCACGTCGCCGCCG
>CAZDTB010000233.1:3050-7504 GCA_964508075.1 uncultured Planctomycetales bacterium | reverse complement strand
GGCGGCAGTTCGGGTACCGCTTCAGCCTCGACTTCATGATCCCCCTCATGATCCTGCTCGCCGTCGCCGTCGGCCGTCGCACCACCTGGCCCCTGCGCACGCTCATTCTGGTCGGCGTGCTGGTCAACGCCTGGGGCGTGGTCTGGTGGTACACCAACTGGCTCGACTGATGTGCAGCGTATCCAGTGGAAATGTAGCGGCCGGGCCCCGCACCGGCCGGACTGACCGGTTGGAAACCGGTCCCACATTAACCCCGCTTGCCGGGCTTGCGCTCGTCCGGTGGGATCTTTCGCAGGTACTTCAGCGCCGCCTCCAACACCGGATCGCTGGTCTCTGTAAACGCCCGCGGCGCCGCGTCAACCCGAACCTTTGGCTGCACTCCCACGGCGTCGATCAGCTTGCCATCCGGCCCCATGTCCAGCCAGCGCGGCAAGCTGACCTCGATCTTCTCTGGCAACGGAAGCACCCGCGGGTTTGCGCTCGAGCCCGCCGTCCGATCCCCCATCGTCGTCACCTGCGGGGTCTGCGCCAGCATCAGCGCGAACGACTCCGCCGAGCTCATCGTCTTCTGCCCGATCAAGACCACCACGGGCGACTGGTAGCGCCATGGCCCGCGCGGCTGGCACACCCGCTCATATTTCTCGCCCAGGTCGGTGTGCTTCGGTCCGCTGCGGTACTGGTTCAGACTGTAAACGCACTTCTCGTCAAGAAACCGCCCGGCGACCTTCCGTGCCAGCAACTCATCCCCACCCCCGTTAAAACGCAGATCGATGACCAGCGCCCACGTGTCCGCCAGCTTACCGAGCACCTCGTCGAACGCCTTCGGCAAACCGCCGTTGCCCAGACGATAGATGTTGACGAAGCCGACGCCGTCCAGCGTGCGCCCCCACGCAAGCCCCTGCGGTAGGTCGGCAAAGCCCTCGATCATCGTGCCGAGCGCCTGCCAGTTGGCGTTCAACGGCCGCGGCCGGCTGTAGCCGGGGATCATCTCGGAGCCCACGCGCACCCACACGTGCACATCCTCGAGATGCTCGAGCATCTCGCTCACGATCGCGCCTGCCTCGTACGCCGTCTTCGCACGCTCGGCCTGCGGTCGATACTGGTCGCGCAACGCCTTCCAGTCCACGTTTGGCTTGATCGTGAACATGGCGTATTCGCGATCGAACGCCTCCCAAGCCCCGTCGAAGATCTCGAGCGCCGTCTCGCGGTCGATCTTCTCCGATTCAGGCAAGGCCTGCCGCTCGAAATCGGAGTAGTAATCCGCCTTCCCCGCCGCCATGTCGATCGAGAAGAACCGTCGTACACGCTTGGCCGTGTCCAGATCGATGACCAGCGCGTTTCTGTCCGGCACCATCGGCGACCCCCCGTTCTGCCACGAGCCGTGGATCTTCCAGGCGCAGATCCGCTTCGCCTGGCGCCGCTTTTCCGGCTCCCCGGAACCTGTGACGGTCGCAGCGAGAAACAGCTCACCGACCTGGCTGGGGTGAAACCGCAGCCAGATGTGCGCCACGGTATCGTCACCGCCACCCGTCGCGGACGCCGTAAACCTGCCCGGCTGGTCGGGCAAAACCACCGCCCACAGCACGCTCGTATCGTGTCTGCCAAACGCCACCGTTGCCGGACCGAGCTCCACCTTTAGCTGATCGCCCAATTCGTACGAAAACGAGCTCAGCGACCACACGTCTTCGGAATCACAGCTCCAGGTGTATCCGACCCGAGTCGGCGAAGAATCCAGCTTCGCAGGGTACCGCGTTCCCAGATCAATCCCCTGCCCGAAACCGCAGGCCGCCCCAGCCCATCCCCACAACAACAACACAGTCAGCTGTCTCATTGCCTCTCCCTTGATACGTTGGCCTGCCACTATATATCAGCCACGGAGCCAGCGGACCAGGACGCCCCGGAATTCATGGGAACCACACTTGCCTCGGCGGGGTCTAACCAGAGTCGCAACGTGGCACGGCTGTGTCAGCCGGGTTCCCGTGGCGTGGCACGGCACGGCTGTGTCAGCCGTGGCGCATTGGACAAGCGCGACACGACGTTGACAGAGAGGTAACTCCACACAGGAGAACCGCGATGAATCCCAGGCACAACCATCGTCAGCGACTTGCAGCCGCGCTTTTCACTCTGCTCGGCCTCGGCGTCCCCGCCTTGGCGCAGGGCACCGTCGTCATACCCCACCCGGTGCCGCACCCGCGCTGGCCCAACCGCGTCACCACCATGCCGCTTCAGCTCAAATACCAGCGCGTTTACGTCGAGATCACCGACGGCGTCGCCGTCACGCAGGTCCAGCAGACGTTTCTCAACCCGTTGCGAAGGCAGATCGAAGGCACCTACGTCTTCCCGCTGCCCGACGACGTTGCCGTCGGTGACTTCGAGATGACCGTCGCCGGCAAGACGCTCAAGGGCGAGGTGCTCGAGAAGGAGAAGGCCCGCCGCACGTACGAGGAGATCGTCCGCCGCGTGCGCGATCCCGGACTGCTCGAATTCCTCGGCAAACGACTCTACCAGGCCAGCATCTTCCCGATCCCGCCCGGCGAGCAGCTCGACGTCAAGCTGCGCTACTCGCAGACCATCACCGAACAAGGCGGCCTGGGACAGTTCGCACACCCGCTACGCAGCCAGTCACAGACTGCCGGCGTGATCGACGAGCTGCTCGTGCACGTGAAGCTCAAGAGCACGCTGCCGCTGACGAGCGTGTTCTGCCCGTCGCACAAGTGCGACATTTCGCGACCCAGCGACCACGAAGCGACGGTGACCTACGAGGCTGCTCATGTCAGCCCCGACCGCGACTTCAATCTCTACTACCAGCGTCAGGACGCTCAGTTCGGCCTCTCCCTGCTGACGCACCGCGGAGCGGGCGAGGCCGGCTACTTCCTCCTGCGTCTCTCGCCGCGCATCGAAATCAGCCAGGACCAGATTCTGCCGAAGAACATTGCGTTTGTGATCGACACTTCGGGCAGCATGCAGGGCGGCAAGCTCGAACAGGTCAAACGTTCGCTCAAGTTCTGTATCAACAGCCTCGACGAGCGCGACCGCTTCAACATCTATTCCTTCGCCACCAGCGTCCATCCTTTCCGGGACGGGCTTGTACCTGCGACCGGCGAGATCAGGGCGGCCGCGATCGACTTCACCGAGAGGATGGAGGCCATCGGCGGCACCAACATCAATCAGGCCCTGCTCGGCGTCCTCGATGCCCCGCGCGACAGCACGCGGCCGTACCTGGTCGTCTTCATGACCGACGGCGAGCCAACCGTGGACGTGACCGATCCCAACCTGATTCTCAAGAACGTCGCCGAAAAGAACGTGTACAAGGTCCGCTTCCATGTACTGGGCGTCGGCACCGAGGTCAACACGCACCTGCTCGACAAGCTCGCCGAGCAGAACCACGGCACGCGTGAGTACTGCACCGAGAGCGAGGACCTGGAGCTCAAGCTCAGCGCGTTTGTCGCCCGCCTGGCCAACCCTGTCCTGACCGACATCAAGCTCGAGATCGACGGCCTCGGTTACGACGACTGCTACCCGACGCAGATCCCCGACCTGTTTCGCGGCAACGACATCATGCTGCTCGGCCGCTATCACGGCGACGGGCACAAGGCCGTCCGCGTTCAGGGCCGACTGCAGGACGCGGTCAAGACGTTCACTTACGAGAGTGAGTTCCCGCGCATCAACCCGCACAACGACTTCCTTCCGCGCCTGTGGGCCAACCGCAAGGTCGCCTACCTGCTCGACCAGATCCGCCTCCACGGCCACAACCAGGAGCTGGTCGACGAAGTCGTGCGCCTGGCGACGCGCTTCGGGATCGTCACGCCCTACACCTCGGCCCTGATCCTGGAAGACTCGCCGCGGCTTGCCGCCGGCGCGCCGATCCTGCGACGCGCCATGCGCCAAAGAGCAACTGACGTAGCAGGACGCTCTGGCGGGAGACGCGGCTTCGGACGCGGACGCGGCATGGCTCCTGCCTCTGGCGCGAAGGCCGTGGCGCAATCAGAGGAACTGCGAGAACTGGAGGCCTTGGGATACGTTGGAGATGACACCGTCAGCTACGATCTCGACTGGAACGGCGCAGGCCGACCGGCGCAGCCCGCAATCCGCCACGTCGGCGACAAGACGTTCGTGTACGCCGACAGCCGCTACGTCGACTCAACCTGGGACGCCAAGATCAAGCCGAAGACGATCACCGCCTTCAGCGACGAGTACTTCGCACTGCTCCAGAAGCACCCACTGCTGGCACGCTTTCTGGCAATCGCCGACCGCATCCTGGTCGTGTTCGAAGGCCAGGCGTACGAAATCGTGCCGCAGGAGTAGCGAAACACCGTAGCGGCGAGACGGAGTACCAGCCCCACGTTCGGAAACGCAACCGGTCGAGGGCGCCCCCGGGGGGGCTCGCCCCATTTCAACCCCAACCCCGCACCATAGCAATTTGAGTTATTGCCCGACGCCGGGGGGTTAATACA
>CAZDTB010000233.1:0-3040 GCA_964508075.1 uncultured Planctomycetales bacterium | reverse complement strand
AAACCCGTTCGGGGCTCGCCGTCTCACCCCCCCCCGTTCCGTAACCCACCCGGGTGGGGCCCCCCCGGGGGCGGCCTCGACCGATTGCAACCCCTACCCAGCACGATAGCATTTGCATTTATGGCCGAGCGACGGGCTGATAATCCAACCGCCGAACGCAACGCGGCCGCAACAATCGACGGCCCAGCCCCGGCCACCCCGGCGACAAACGGCGCTATCGCACCGCACGACCCGGAAATCGTCGATGTCTGGTCGCGGACGCAGCCGAAGTACCGCATCCGGGCCGTCGTCCTGTTGCTGGTCAACCTTCTGCTGTTCTGCGGGTTATGTACATTCACGCACTGGCTGCACTTCGCCCGCGTATTCGATTTCTCGCTGGGCGGCTACATCGCCCCGGCCCGCTTCTGGGACAGCGCCGCCCCCAACCTCAACGATTACATTCTCGCCCCGATCAACGTCGTGCAGGTCCCGCTCCACGCGATCGTGCTCGGAATGGTCGTCGCCGTGATGGTCGCCGTCCCGATCGTCGTCTCGACCCTCTACCGCTTTCAGTTCGCGCTGCCGTTCCTCGCCGCGGTCCTGGTTTTCGCCCACATGCCCGGGATGGCGGTGACGCTGCTGGGCAGTTGCGTATTGGCATCGCTGCATCCGTTTCGGATGAAATTCCGCTTCGGCTCCGCGCTGCTCGGCCTGTTGCCGGTGCTGCTTTATCTCTACCTGGCGACCCGCGGGACGCCTGACCAGCTCGCCAACTACGGTGCCCCCATCCAGAAGTCGCTGCTGATCGCGCCCTGGCTGATCGCGATCCTGGCCGCGGCGGTCATGGTCGGGGCCGTTCTGCTGATCGCCCGCGTGGTCAACTACCGCCCCGGTGCCGTCGCGCCGGTCCTCGCGATCATGTTCGCCACGCCCGTGGGTCTGTTCCACCTCGGCGTGGGCGCCGACGAGCTGGCCTACCGAGTGCTGGAGGTCGAGTACGGGCCCCGCTCTAAACGTTTCGAGCCGACCCTCCAGTCGCCAGAGACCGAGCACGCCATCTACGTCGTCATTGCGGGCGAGCTCAGGAAGTCCTTCACCGGCCAGCTTCGCTCCGACCTCCGTGCCCTCTGGAGCCTGCAACCCGAGCAGCTGCGGGAGCTCAAACGGACCGTCAGCCGCCGCTTCCTGGCGGACTTCCTCGCCGACCGCGCCGCGGCGTACGAGGCCTGCAAGCGCTTCATCGCCGACCACCCGCACAGCCGTTACGTGCCGAACGTCCTCTACCTTCAGGCCCGCGTGCTTGACACGCGACTGGACGAGGCCAAGCTGGCCCACGCCGAGCCTTCCCGCGAGCTCTATCCCGACTTCCCTCACGTCCAATCCGAGGAGACCTGGTTCAAGCTGCTCAAACGCTACCCGGACTCTCCGTTCGCCATTCAGGCCGGACTGCGACTCGCCGAGCTCAAGCTCCGCGCCGGAAAGCTCGACGAGGCCCTGGGGAACCTCCGCTTCGCACTCGACAAAGGCTCCCGCTCGGCCCAGCGCCCGACCAGCGCGCAACCTCGTCCGCGCGGCTTGCTCTCCGCCGCCCCGCCCGAAAGCAGTCTCGACTTCCAGCCAGAACCGTACCGCCGCGAAGCCTGTTGCCTCGCCGAGCTGATCGCCGAGAACCGCGACGATCCCCAGCACGGGAACGCCCCGTTGATCGAGCTCGCCGCTCTCGACCCTCGCCGGGCCAGCTACCTCGAGCAGCTCCAGCGGCTCGCCGAGCGTTACCGGGACAGCTCGCTCTACGATAATCTCGTCGTCCGCTGGGCCACCGCGCTGCCTGACCTCAGCGAGCGCACCGCCGCCCTCGAAGCCTGCCTGCGGACGTTCACCACCGGCGACGCGCTGCCCGAAGCGCTCTACCGCTTGGCAAACCTGGAGACGCAGGCGCTCGCGCTGGAGGACGAATCTCGTCGGGCGCGCGGCATCGCCCGCTTGCACGAGATCGTTGCGCGCTTTCCACAGTCCTGCTGGGCCGAGCGCGCCGCCGAACGCCTCGAAGTCCTTGAGCCGCGCACCGCGGAAAACGGGGGAGCGCAATGAGACCGCTCGTCATGGGTGTGACCGGTGCCAGCGGTGCCCCATACGCTCGCCGCTTGGCCCAATGCCTTGCCGATCAGGACCTGCAGCTCCACTTGATCGTCTCGCCACCGGCGCAGCGCATCATGGCGAGCGAGCTGGGGCTGGGCGAGTTTTCGCTCGAAGCGTTTCTGGGCCGACCCGCCGAGAACGTCACCGTTCATCCCTATCACGACGTGGGTGCCCCCATCGCCAGCGGCTCGTTTCTCACCGCCGGCATGGTGATATGCCCGTGCAGCAGCCACTCCCTGGCGACGATTGCCCACGGCCTGGGCGACAATCTGATCACCCGCGTGGCCATGGTCACGCTGAAGGAGCGTCGCCGGCTGGTCCTGGTTCCGCGCGAAATGCCGTTGAGCGGAATCCAGATCGAGAACATGCTCACCCTCAGCCGAGTCGGCGCGATCATCTGTCCCGCCTGCCCGGGGTTCTACATGATGCCGACCTCGGTCGACGACCTGATCGACTTCGTCGTCGGCCGCGTGCTCGATCTGTTCGAGCTGCCGCACAACCTCAACACGCGCTGGCCCCCGAGCAGCGACATGGAGTGAGTCATGTTCGGCGCCGTCGCCAACGTTCGCACCTGGGGCGAGATGGTCAAGTTCAGTCACTCGATCTTCGCGCTCCCGTTCGCGGTGTTGGCCACCTTTCTCGCCGCCCGCCCGCAACTGCCAAGCTGGACCCAGTTCGGACTGATCGTGGTATGTATGGTTGCGGCGCGCAGCGCGGCGATGACCTTCAACCGCATCGCCGACGCCCGGCTGGACGCCGCCAATCCGCGCACCGCGGACCGCCCGCTGCCCGGCGGGAGGATCACGCCTGGCGCGGCCTGGCTCTTCTTCCTTGCCGCCTGCGCGCTCTTCATCCTCGGTTGCGCCGGCTTCCGATGGGGCTATGGAAACACTTGGCCGCTGATCCTCAGCCTGCCGGTCCT
>CAZDTB010000232.1:5046-7604 GCA_964508075.1 uncultured Planctomycetales bacterium | reverse complement strand
CCCCCTCGCGGCGGCGCCGTGCACCCCCCCGGCGCCGCCGCCGTTGCCGACGGACATTGGCCTCCGCGGCAGAGCAGAACGGGTGGCTGCGGACGGTCGCAGAAGCACGTGCGGAGCAATCGGCCAACCGTCGGCGCCAGCGAGAATACCAGCGTACGAGGAAACAAGCCCCCCCTGCCCCCCGCGACACGTAAGCAGCGGTTCGGTGTGCTGCTAGTTCGCCGGGCGCATTCCCCTCCCTTCAGCGGCGTGGCGATTTGCGTAACCACCGGCGAGAGATATACTTGAATCGCCGCCACCGTAGCTCAATTGGCAGAGCAGCGGTTTTGTAAACCGCAGGTTGAGGGTTCGAGTCCCCCCGGTGGCTTTCCCTTTTTCCACAGCGGAAACGCGCTTTTCCCCTTGTCCTGAGGGAGGTTGCGCTGCGCTCGCTACCGTCCTCGAAGCCCCCGGAAGAGTGCCATTGGGTGCCACAGGATGCCGTGGAAAGGGGGGCGGGAAGCAGCGGAGAGGATGGCAGACCGGGTTCAACGTCCAAGGGCGAATCGGTACAATTGTGGCCGAAAGTGTAGGACCGACGGAGGGGACCAGCGGGATCCCTGTCGGTGATGTTCAGGTGGAGGGGAGTGGTCGAAAGACCGCCCCACTGCAAGTCATATAAGGAGGCAATATCGTGAAGCACAGCAGAGTCATAGCATCGTTTGCGGCAGTATTGAGCCCGCTTGCGGGTATCGCCGCGAGTCTGGCGGGGGCGCTCCCCGCCCTGGGCGGAGATGTGCCCTTCGCCGAACGGGTGATCTCGACCGCCGCGGACGGGGGTCGTGCCGTTTTCGCGACGGACGTGGACGGCGACGGGGACATCGACGTCCTCTCCGCGTCATGGAATGACGACAAGATCGCGTGGTACGAAAACGACGGCGGCTCGCCACCGGCGTTTACCGAGCGGGTGATCTCGACCGCCGCAGACGGGGCCTGGTCCGTTTTCGCGACGGACGTGGACGGCGACGAGGACACCGACGTCCTCTCCGCGTCAGCGAATAACGACAAGATCGCGTGGTACGAGAGCGACGGCGGTTCCCCGCCGACGTTCACCGAGCGGGTGATCTCGACCGCCGCAGACGGCGCCCTGTCCGTTTTCGCGACGGACGTGGATGGCGACGGGGACACCGATGTCCTCTCGGCGTCACTCTATGCCGACAAGATCGCGTGGTACGAGAGCAACGGCGGCTCGCCACCGAGCTTCACCGAGCGGGTGATCTCGACCACCGCCGTCGGCGCCGGTTCCGTTTTCGCGACGGACGTGGACGGCGACGAGGACACCGACGTCCTCTCCGCGTCACGAAATGACGACAAGATCGCCTGGTACGAAAGCGACGGCGGCTCGCCCCCGAGCTTCACCGAGCGGGTGATCTCGACCGCCGCAGATACCGCCACTTCCGTTTTCGCGACGGACGTGGACGGCGACGGGGACACCGACGTCCTCTCGGCATCAGCGAGTGACAACAAGATCGCGTGGTACGAAAACGACGGCGGCTCGCCCCCGGCGTTTACCGAGCGGGTGATCACGACCGCCGCCCTTGGGGCCTTCTCGGTCTTCGCGACGGACGTGGACGGCGACGGGGACAGCGACGTCCTCTCTGCCTCAGCGAGTGACAACAAGATCGCGTGGTACGAAAGCGACGGCGGCTTGCCCCCGGTCTTCACCGAGCGGGTGATCTCGACCAGCGCAGACGGCGTCCTTTCCGTTTTCGCGACGGACGTGGACGGCGACGGGGACACCGACGTCCTCTCGGGGTCACAAGATGACGACAAGATCGCGTGGTACGAGAACCTCGGGTGCGGGTTCGATTCCGACTGCGACGGCGACGTGGACCTGGATGACTTCGCTCTGTTCCAGGCGGCCTTCACCGGGCCGTAGTAAAACGCCTGGGCAGCGACATGAATGCGACGGCAGCGATGCGGACTACGCTCGGGACCTTCCTGACCTCGCGGCCGTTGACCCTCGACAAGAGACTGAGGGGGCAGTTGTGATGGGAACGTTGTTTGAATTCACGTGCCCGTCCTGCGAATATCGAGCTGAGGTCTCCGGCGGTGACGACGCTGGCATGCAATGCCTGACTACTACAGTCCTTTGCCGAGACTGCCGAGCCCTTTACGACGTGGTGGTTTCCGACAAGCCATGGGAGGGCTTCAAGAGCGCCCGAGAACCATGTTGCCCAGAATCGACTGCGCACGAGGTCCAGCGCTGGACCGCGCCGGGACCTTGTCCGCGCTGCGGAAACACTATTCAGCCTGGGGAACTGACAGTCATGTGGGACTGACAGCCGGTCGGCTATTCGCGCAACACCGACTCTGCGCTGTTCCTCGCCGGCAAGGTTGGCCACGGCAGGAGGGATTGCTCTGCGGGCCCAGCCCGATCGCGCTACTCGCACGTCGTCCCGTAGACGGCCAGCAGTCCCGCCAGGTCGGCCAGAGCCACGTCGCCGTCGCCATCGAGGTCGCCGTCTTCGTAGGTGGCGCCGCTAGTCATGCCGTAGTGCGCCAGGAGCTGAGCCAAA
>CAZDTB010000232.1:0-5036 GCA_964508075.1 uncultured Planctomycetales bacterium | reverse complement strand
GCGAGGTCCACGTCCCCATCGCCGTCGAGGTCGCCGAAGCAGGGGGCGGCCCCCAGGCCGTAGAACTCGACCTCGCTGAGCATCATGTAGCCGCTGGTGCTGTAGTCGGCGAGGGTGAGCTCGAGCGTGTCGCCACTGAGTTCGAGGCCTTCGAGCGTGAAAGCGAAGGGCTCGGCGCCGGGCGGGTCGGTGCACGGGAAGACCAGCGTCTGATCACCCATCGTGATGGTCACGTCGTCGGGCACGTAGACGCCGCCGCCCCCGCCCGAGTCGTCCAGGTGCAGCACGACGACGTTGATGTTCACGGTCTCGGCGAAGTGGAAGGTGATGGTCGGGTCGATGCTGACCCATCCGACGTAGGGACCCGAGGTGACGTTCCAGTGCGCGGTGGCGATGACGCCATCGGTCAGGTCGCCGAGCCCGTTGGTCAGTGGCGCCAGTGGCTGCTGGTTGTTGCCGTCGCCGTCGTACGCATCGTCGAAGTAGGTGTAGCTGCCCGTCTCGCCGTTGAGCAGGTCGTACGTGGCCGGCATGATCATGTTGACGGTGGTGAAGCTGAATGGCGAGGAAAAGTCGCCGTCGCCGCAGGCGTTGCCCGCGCGTGCGTGCCAGTGGTAGGTGGTTAGCGTATCCAGCGCCGATTCGACCGTGCAGCTCGTGGTCGTGACGGTGGTGCTGTAGACGACGTTGGTGAAGCCGGCGTCGGTCGCGATCTCGACGTCGTACCAGTGGCCGCCCGACGACGCCGACCAGCTCAGCTCGGGCATCAGCGCCACGTCGGCCGCGCCGTCCAGCGGGCTGAGCAACGTCACGCCGGCCGGGATGCTGCTGGAGATGTTCAACCCCGCCCCGATCGAGCGCTGCTCCGAGGCCGACGTCCCGGTGATGACGATGTTGTAGTCAGCCGGCGGGGCGCCGATCAGATCACTGATCGTCATTACCGTGGTAAACGGCGGCACCTGTTCGTTAACGCTGAAAGCCACCGCCGCCCCCGCGGGCAAGCCGCCGGCTTCCAGTGTGACCACTTCGTCGAACTCGCCCATCAGCCCAACATCGATCGTGTACACGGCCTCATCATCCGGCGGACAGCATAGGTCCTGCGACGCCGGGTCGACGCTGAAGTTGAATCCAAATGGCTGCGGCAGCAGCAACGACGGGTCGCCCAGGATCACGAACTCCTCGAAGAAGTTGTGGCAGATGTCCACATGCTGGGTCGGGAGGTGTTCCATGTTGCTGTCCCAGCCGCCGTAGCTACGGAGGAATGTGTACAATCCAGCCACCCAGGCGGGTCCGATTTCCCAGATGTCTTTCCTGAATAATGACCCGAAGAACGCCAGCTCGAGCTCGGCCGAGGGCAGCCAGGCCTCATAGCTGCCCCAATAGATGAAGTCCGAGGCGGAGATGTACGCCGCGGCGCCCCGGTCGGCGACGCGGATCCAGGTTTCGCCGAAGCACTCGTCGTAGGTGTAGTGCGCGGTGTTGCAGGACGCGCCGTAGACCAGCCCGTAGAGCCCCTCGTTGCTGAGCGCGTTGACGTTGCCCTGATTGAACCCCGGATCCGACCACCCGTTCGAGCCGCTGTGCCCCATGTAGACCGTCCAGAGGCAGCCGTTGTTGACGGCGTTGGTGACGTCGGCGGTGTTCCCACCCTCCGACGAGTAGATCCGGATGCCCTCGTACCCGAGCGGCTCAAAATAGTTCTCGATGATCCAGTCGTGCGTCGGCTCGGCCAGACCGGCCGTGTCGGGATTGGCCAGAAATGCGCCGCGCTTGACGTACTCCGGATCGCCGAAGTTGCCGGCCTCGACGAACAGGCTCTTGGTCACGATGTTCTGCAACTCGGTCAGCGAACTGACCGAGAAACGTCCGACCGGAATGTCGGGATACCAGTCGACGCCCCCGGGCATGCATCCGTAGGGCCAGTCGGTGGCGGCCCCCTTGTCGCCGGTCCCCACCCAGTGCGGAATCGTGGTGGCCGTGGAGGTGGAACCGCTGGTGTCGCCGACCAGCAAGATGTAGTCGGGCTCGTCCAGCGTGCCCCACAGGTCCTCGATGTAGTCCTTGATCACCGCTCTGCTCGTGCCGGACGGCACCGTGTAGGTCATCACGTCAAAACCCTGACCGGTCTTGGCATTGGTGAACTGCGTCACGGGCGCACTGGTGGCGTAGCCGCTGGGCACGACGATCAGGTAATTGCCCGACCGCCGTCCACCGCCATCGGCAACCGCACTCGACGCCATCACGGCAAACACCACCATGGTCACGACAGTCGCGCGGCGCGCCCGCGAGGTCATTTCTGATGCCTGCATCACGATCTTCCTCCCTCGGATCTCCACTTCAACGAAAGTAACAAACCGGCCTCAACGTCCGTTCCTCAGCCGGTAGAGCACGCTGATGACTTCCCGCCGTCCGAAAACCGGCCGGGAGCTGCCCCGATCGGCAGCGCCCGAAGCCGAACTCGCCGACGAACCCTTCAGCCTGTCACGATAGCACATTGGGGCCGTCCACCGCAATCGCAATACTGGCTCCACTCGACAGCGCGGCCTACGGCACAATTGCCGCCGGATCAACCATCAAGAGGGTGGGGCGGCCCGCGCAGCGCAGTTCCCTCCCGTCATTAGTCGTGCCGGCCACCGAGCCAAACCGCCAGACGCCGAGTTCGCCCTCACTGTGCGGCGAAAAGCGAACGCCGCCAGGAGCTGCTCCCAGCGGCGCGCGTGGCGCCTCGCGATGTTGTTTGGAGGCTGCTAACAGGTCGTCCCATAGACACCGAGCAGCGCGGCCAGGTCGGCCAGGTCCACGTCGCCATCAGGGTCGCCACGATTCCCAACTGACGTTCGTGGCAAACTGACCCGCAGAGAGAGACAAAAGAACGCCGCGGGCGTTCCTTGTCCCGCGGCGTTCGTTCACTCTTGATGACGTTGATCAGTTGCTACGGACACGATGTCCCGTACACGGCCGGCAGTCCTGCCAAGTCGGCGAGATCCACGTCGCCGTTGGCGTCGTAGAGGTAGTAGTAATCCTTGGTGCTTTGCACGTCCTCGGTCGCCAGCAGGCCCCCGATGCCGCCGGCGTCATCAATCGACCGGCCGGAGGCCGATCCCCCAGATTGGCCACCCAGGTCCAGCCCCCAGGTGTACTTGCGGAGGATCGTCACGTCGTTCGGGTCGCTGGCGTCCAGTTCCAGCACCAGCAGCCAGTCGGACCAGACGAACCGCCGACGGTCGGTGACGCTCCACGATGTCCCGTTGTGCGTGGACACCTTCTTCTCCACCCGGCGACCCATATAATCGTACACGAACTCGACCTTCTTGTCGCCGTTGACCGGCGAGTTCGGGTCGCAGCTCTGGACGCAGGTCAGCCGGTTCTCCGCGTCCCAGGTGTACGTGAGTCCCAGCACCGATCAACAGGCGTGGCACACGGTCAGTGCCACGCGCGGTAGGATTCAGTAGACTCGGCTCTGCGCCTATGGGGCTGGCGCACTCACCGGCTGCATGCACTGTGCAGAAGCATTGCTCAGCAGGTCGTCCAGCCAGTCGATCCCCGTCCGATCGCCGTTGGCAACGCAAAACCAGAGGTAGGCCCAGTCGGTTCGGGGGGTGGCCCCGCCTTCCGCCTCAATCCACACGAGTTCTCTTCCGGTGGCAGCCGACCTAACTACGCCACCATCCAGCGCAAACGAGCCTGGGTTATCCGGCATAGCTAGCCGCACGCGCTCTATGTACTTCGGCGGTACAGCGGCACCAAACCCCGGCAGCTCTACCGCGCCGTCAGCAGCTACCCTGAGGATACCTACGTCAAACAACCCTTGGACCGACTCAGGCGCCTCCCCGTATAGACTGAGATGAAGCAGAGACGCGTATCCAACAATGAGGACCGCATGACCCTCGTTGAATGCCTCATATCCTTTGACGTGCCTATGGCACAGAAACACGATAGTGGCAAGGACTAAAACTAAAAGAACGGTCACACGGCGCAACCGACGGGTGACTACCGTGAGTGTGAGCATTCGGACCACCTATTGTTCTTCCTGAACCAGGAATTGCACCAAGTCCAGCAGGTTCTACACGGGTAGATGTATAAGCCGTCTGGTGACCCTCGCTTCGGATAGCGAGCGTCCATTTCATCCTTCAAGGCATGGCCCGCATGGCACGGGATCTTCGCCCACTTCTTGGTCCACGTGGCCCCAAGTTCATCGGCTGCGCCGTCCAGCGGGTCGACTCGCCCGCCGCCGACTCCTATCTTCTTGTAGTAGAAGGAATACGTCTTACTGAAGCCCGGCTTGCCCTTCCACGACGGGCAGGATATCGAGAACACTCGGTGCGGTGTTGCTATATAGCCCTGGGGCTCGGCGCTGTTCACACTAATCGTGCAGAAACAGCATTTTCCCCATTCGGCCCCAGTGAGGGTCCACGTCCTTCGCGTCGCGAAGGTCTCTCGCGGGCACACACACCCGCAGCACTGTTCCGGTGCACTGGCGCCGGCCGGACACTTCTTCGTCTTGTAGCAGTTCTCTCGCTGCTGCGCAACGATCCTGCCGTGCCGCCTGCCTCCCTTGCCCCAGGCAGTGTATTCTTCCACGTAGAAGCAGCATGCCTGGCTCCTGTCTTCAACAGGCTCCGACGCAGCCGGCTCCTGCGCCGGTGGAGGTGAGTTTCCAGGGTCTTCAGCTTCCGACGGTCGATCCTCGCGTCCCAGGTAGTCGTAGTAAACGTATGGGCTGTTCCTGAATCCTCGATAGAGGCTTCTCGAAGCGCGCTCGCCGAGCGGCTCCCGACTGATCCACCGCCCCATCCGTGGACTGTAATACCGATACCCCCAGTAACCGAAGCCGGTCTCCTCATCCCAGTACTTGGTGCTGAAGCGGAACGGGTTGTCGGCGGCGTAGGGGCCGCTTTCGTTGGGGTCGTTCGGGTCGAGCAGGCTGTTGCCGTAGGCGTCGTACTCGTACCTGGCATCGATCGTGCCGTCGGACGCGTCGAGCACCTGGCCGACGTTGCCGTTGGCGTCGTAGAGGTAGTAGTAATCCTTGGTGT
>CAZDTB010000231.1:0-7624 GCA_964508075.1 uncultured Planctomycetales bacterium | reverse complement strand
CCGGAATGTGGCGCCGAAAACCCGTCTTCGGAAAACCAGGGCCCGGGAAAACCAGGCTCAAAGGCTGTCCGCCAGATCTGCTCGGTGCAGCGCCCGGGTGGCATGGGCAGGCCTGCCAAAGGCGGATTTGCCCGTGCTGAACATGGTGCCGACACGGGTAGATCTTCGATCTGCCCATGGCACCCGGCCGGTCACGGGCAGCTCGTGCACGCGGCCGGATTAAGCGTGGCACCGACCAGACTGGCCGTCGGCGCCTCGAAGAACTCCACGCCGTGGATGCGCCAGAACTGACCGTACGTTTCGCAAGGCCCTCCGGGACCGGCAACGTCGGCCCAAGCCATGCCGAAATACACGAACTCACCCGCCGCGAGCGCGGGGACTCCCAGACCGCCAGCGCCAAGCGGGATGTCCACGACCAGAAAGACCGTATCGCCGTCGGCGGGTGTTCCCAGTGGTGGAACTTCGACGTCCAGGTTAGGCAGCGCGCTGGTCGGATCGAGCGTACCGTACAGCTCGTATCCGGGGATCACCCCCGCCACGCCGGCGACGCGCCGAAGCGCGGCAAGCTGGAAGATCTGGCAGGCGATCGCGTCGGGGTTGGGGTGAGCGGCTGCGTCATACTCAAAGGTGAGGAACAGGCGCATGGTAATCGGGTTCGTGCCATCGTAGCGGTTGGGCACCGCGAACTTCCAGCCCCGCCCGTAATACTGGCCCTGTATGCCGTCATACGAGAAGTCCGGCGTGCTGCTCTGTGAGAAGTCGGCAGGCGTCCCCTTCTCTTGCGTGTAGAACTCGTCAATGAACACGCTGAAGAACTCCGGCCCCGCCGGACCCTCCTGGCCCTGCGGGCCTTGCTCGCCTTCCGGACCCTGCTCGCCCGCAGCCCCTTGTTCTCCTTGAGGTCCCTCGGGTCCCTGCTCGCCCTGGGGCCCCGGCTCATCGGCGGCCGCAAAAGCCGCGATGATCGCCGGACCGAGGAGCAGGTCACGGGCCCAATCCTCCAGGCCCAAGGCGCCCGAGGGCTCGCATCCGGTTGTAAGAGTCGCCACGCCGACCGCCGCAAACAGGCATGCGGCTTTGCACAATCCACTTTTCATTTTTCTCATCGCAGTTTCTCCCGCGCCATCGTCGTACCCAATAGACGAACATGTTGCCGGTTTTTTACCACCGCGCCCGCCCGAACTCAAGAAGCGCCAAGCACGAAAGCCGCAAGAAAACTCAGCGAGCCTTGGGAAAGGGTTGCGCCCGCAGAAGATTCCGGGCGGCACGGCACATCCGTCTGACAGGCTTCCGGCACCCGTGACCGGGGCAACGGCTGTCCGCGTCCGGTTCGATTGCGGTCGAGCCTCGGTCTCGCTAGAATTCTCCTCCGTTGTTCGCTAGCCGGGACGTCCAAGAGGAGACGACCATGCCTATCCCGTTTCAATGGGTTCTGTTCCTGACGTATTTGGCCGCGTACTTCGCCATTGCGGGCAATGTCCTGACGTGGCTTGGTCAAGCACCCGGGTAGCCCGAAGCTGCGAGCTGCCCACGCGCGGGCGCTGGTTTCGATTCGATCCCCCGGAGCGACCTCAGCGCAAGGTTGATCCATCCTTCGCGCAACGAAGGGTGGGGGCGGGATTGGCATCCGCTGCGTGGAGCGCTCTTGTCCAGCCTGGTTGCGGGAAGGGATTCCTGGCAGAGTGGGTGCGAGAAGGGATTCTCGCAGCAGCAAGCTCTCGCATCAGCAAGGCTGTCATCCCGACGACCGAAGGGAGAAGGGATCTTGCGACATCGTCGGGCAACCCTATGTTGCGAGACCAGATTCGTCGTCGCTGCGCTCCTCGGAATGACATCCAGAAGCGGCTGCTCTGCGGGGCGCCTGAGCAGCGGTTCGTGCCCCGTTCTACGCTTTGGACAGAACGTCTGCGACGAATCTCGGCGTGATTTCGGTCAGGCGCTGGACGGTTAACGCCGCGCCGGCTTTGGCGAGGCGCTCGGCGGGATGGGTGCCAATGAAGCCAATTGGCTTCATGTTGGCGGCGAGGGCCGCCTGGATGCCGACCGGCGCATCTTCGACCACTACGCAGTTTTCCGGTGGCAGCCCCATGCGCTCGGCCGCCAGCAGGAAACAGTCTGGCGCGGGCTTGCCCTTGTTTACGTCGAAGCCGGTCACGACGGCGGCGAAGAACGGGCCCAGCTTCGCCTCGCGCAGGACGAGTTCGACGTTTTCGCGCGGTCCGGAGGTCGCGACCGCCAGCACGCAGCCGTCCTGCTGCAATGCCGTCAGCATTTCACGCGTCCCTGGTGAGAGGGGCACCTTGCCGGTGATAATCTCGCGGTAGGCGGCTTCCTTTTCGTCGTCGAAGCGGCGAACGTCGTCGTTGCTGACGTGCTGGCCCCAGAGCTGGCGGATGATGTCGCGGCTGGTCTGGCCAAAGCAGGCCGCGAACTGCTGGTCCGACATTTCGACGCCGTGCTTGCCGGCCAGGACTCGCCAACTGGCGACGTGTGCCGGCCCGGAATCGACCAGCACACCGTCCATGTCGAAGATGACACCCTTCACCATATGTCCTGACTCTCTGTCGCACAGCGGGTAGTCGAAGGCAGTTTGCCCTGGGTGGCTGTTTAGCACAACCCGTTGAGGGGTGGCCCGCCGCTTCAGCGGCGGGGGACGCGAATGTCGCGGCAGGGTCGATTCGTGTCCCCCACGGCTGAAGCCATGGGCCACCCCCGTGCGCGGATTTCTTGGCGATCGACGTCGGCCGCGGGGCCGACGCTACCCTTGGCTGCGGCCGCGAGCCGTGTTCATGCCGTGCCGATGGTGCCATTGTCGCGCGCACGGCGTTTTCGTCCAACCGGCTGGCGGTCATTGAGAAGCGGGCGGCGCACGTCTACACTGCCGCGGATGGAAACGCCTGAGCCCATGTCGGCCAGCGATGCGACCCGCCCGGTGGTGGTGGACGTCCGTGACCTGCGGAAGGTGTATACCGCGCCTGAGCATAAGGTCGCGGCGTTGGACGGGGTTACGCTCCAGGTCTCGGCCGGCTCGTTTACGGCCATCATGGGTGCCAGCGGCTCGGGCAAGAGCACGCTGCTGCACCTGGTCGGCGGTCTGACCGCCCCAACCGCCGGCACGGTTCTGATCGAGGGACACGACCTGGGGCGAATGTCCGACCCGGCCCGGACGCGCTTTCGCCGCCGGCGGATCGGCGTGATCTTCCAGGAGTACAACCTGCTCCCGACGTTGACGGCGCGCGAGAACGTGGCCTTGCCGTGGCTGGTTGACGGGCGCTCGCTGAGCTCGGCGCGCACACGAGTCGACCGACTACTGGCCCTGGTTGAGCTCGAACCGCGCGCCGAGCACCGGCCCGACGCACTCTCGGGCGGCGAGCAGCAGCGCGTCGCGATCGCCCGGGCTCTGCTGAACGACCCGGCGATCATCCTGGCCGACGAGCCCACCGGGAATCTTGACTCGAAACAGTCTCACGCCATCTGGCGGCTCCTGCGCGACATCGCCGAGCAGCAGCTCACCACCGTTCTGATGGTGACGCACGAGGCCCACGGCGCCGCGCTGGCGGACGACGTGATCGTGCTGAAGGACGGAAGAATCATCGGGGGCTTGCAGCCGAAGGGATCCGGCGATGCGGCACTGGTCGCGACTGGCTACCAGGAACTGGCAGGCTAGGAAGCTCCGCACCTGCGGGGCCGTCTTCGCCGTCGCGCTCGGCACGGGGGCCGTCGTGTGGGTGATGTGCTGCCACGAGTCGGTGCGGCAATCCGCGCTGGAGTGGTCCGGCGGCTATGTCGGGAAGGTCCACATCTCCGTGACGTCGATGCTCGGCAAGCACGATCAGATCCCCCAACGCCTCGCCCGCCAGCTTGGTGAGATCAAGAACGTCACCGTGGTCAACCCGCGCTTGTGGCTGCGTCGCTCGTGTCAACCGATGTCGCGGGAAGACCTGGCGGCGCGGCGCGAACTGCTCCGCTGGTCCCCCAGCGCCCCGGAAGTCGACCTCCAGGGCATCAACCCCGAGACCGAGGTCCAAGTTCGCAGCTACGCGCTCACCGCCGGTCGCATGTTGACCGCGGATGACGGTTTCGCCTGTGTGATCGAGGAAGGGTTTGCGCGGCAGCACGATGCGCGGCTTGGCGATTACCTGCTGGTGTGGGACCAGTCCGACGATCGGCCCTACGAGCTCGAGATCGTCGGCCTGTTCGAGCGTCCGCGCGTCGGCAAGATCCAGAAGCCGCTGGCGCTGGTCCGGCTCGAAATCCTGCAGCGCATCACGCGGAAGTCTGCGCTGGTCAGCACTATCGACGTCGGACTGAAGCAGACCGACCGCGAACGAGTCCGCCGGGCGGAAGCGCTCATCCGGCTGAAGGCCAGACAGATGGCGCCCAACGCCCGCGTGCGCAGCGTCGAGGCGCGCATGAAGCAGGTCGAGATCGCCCGCGACAACCAGCGCCTCGTGCTGGTCATGCTCGGCTGCGTCGCCATGCTCACCGCCCTGTTCATCATCCTCAGCACGCTCAGCATGGGCATGATCGAGCGCGTCCGGCAACTCGGCCTGCTGCGCTGCATCGGTATGACGCGTTTCCAGTTGGCGCTGCTCGTGCTGAGCGAAGTGCTGCCGCTGGGTGTGCTCGGCGTGCTGATCGGGGTGCCGCTGGGGCTGGGGCTCACTGGGCTGACCGTCTGGCTGGTACCCGACTACGTTGGCTCGTTCGTCATCAGCCGGTACGGAATCCTGCTGGCGATTGGGGCCGGCCTGATCACCACGTTAGTCGCCGCCCTGCTGCCGGCACTGGCCATGCTGCGCGTTTCACCGATGGAAGCCGCTCACCCGCGTGCCCGCCGGCCACGCCGGCTGCTGCTAGTGTTGGCGACCGGTCTGGCCCTGGTGCTGCTGGCGTGGCAGCACTTCGGCGTCGTCGCACATACGGTCCGCGACGTGGATTTCCTCGTTATGGCCGCCGCTGGGGTCATGCTGCTGTACTTCGGCTACGCGTTGCTCGCCCCCCCCATCGTCCATCTGATCGGCGCGCCCGCGGTTGCCGTGGCGGCCAGGTTGCTGGCGGTCCGCACACGGCTCTTGCAGGATCAGGTCGGCTACGCGGTCTGGCGCTCGGCGGGGATCTGCTGCGGACTGATGGTCGGGCTGTCGCTGGTGGTCGGCATCATCGTCATCAACGAGAGTGTCACGAGCGGCTGGCAGTTCCCCAAGCAATTCCCCGCCGCTTTCGCCTGGAGCTTCGGGCAACTCTCGCCCGACACGCCCGAGCGCCTCGCGGGAGTCCCCGGCGTCGGAACGTCCACCGTCGCGAACTCGATCAACGTGATCGTCGAAGAGCGCCCGCGCTGGGCCGAGAAGATGCTGCTGTCGGTGACCTGGTTCATGGGCGTCGAGCCGGACTCGTTCTTCGACCTGGTCAAGCTCGAGTTTCTCGAAGGCGAGGGCGACGAGCAGACCGCCCGCGAACTGCTCAAGCAGGGCGGATACGTCGTCATTGCTGACGATTTCTCACGCTCGCGCGACAAGCACTTCGGCGACGACGTGAAGGTCTGGGACGAACGCGTCAAGCTCTGGCGGCACTTCCAGGTCGCCGGTGTGGTTCGCTCGCCCGCCCTCGACATCGCCGCCGGCTATTTCCAGTTGGGTTCGGAATACAGCGTCGCCGCCTCCGGGTCGGTGATGGGGACCAACGAAGATCTGAAGCGACTGTTCGGCATCGACGGGGCGAACCTCGTGCTGCTCAACTTCGACCTGCCGCACGAGCCGGTCTCGTCCGATTGGCCCCCGCCGCGCGATACTCCTGAAGCCACCGCCCTCACCGAGAAGTGTTACGACGCCGATGTTCCGCTGGAGCGGCGTTGGCGGCGCTGGCGCGAGCAGCAAGTGCTGCGACAGGTGCGGCACCACCTGGGGGACCCCGGCATGCGGGTCGGCACCGTCGCCGACCTCAAAGACGAGATCGACGACCAGTTGACCAGCGTCACCGGTCTGCTGACGGCTATTCCGGGTGTGGCCCTGTTGGTGGCGGCGATCGGCGTCGCCAACCTGATGACCGCCAACGTCACCGCCAGAGCCAAACAGCTCGCCATCCTCCGCGCCGTCGGCGCGACGCGCGCGCTCGTGCTGCGGATGGTTGTCGGCGAAGCGCTCGTGCTCGGTCTGCTCGGCAGCGCTCTCGGTCTGGCCCTCGGTCTTCATCTGGCCGCCAATATCACCCAACTGGTTGATCGCATGTGGGGTTTTCGAGTCGCGCTCGCGCTGCCCTGGGGCTACGTGATTGCCACCGTCGTCTTAACGGTCGGCTTGTGCATCGTGGCCGGGATTTTGCCTGCGCGGCACGCCTCACGCGCTAACATCGTCGACGCGTTACACGTGACCTGAGCGACGGGAGCCGCGTCCGTGAAAACCTTGATGCCGTTCGGAGTCGCCTGTTTTGGGCTGCTGGCTGTGGCCGGGTGGCAACTGAAGTTGGTCACCCGGCAGGCGCCCTGCAGCTGCGAACAGGCGCGGGGAAAGATATCATCGACGGCGGCGCCGGCCGATACGAACGAAGAAACCCAGCTTCCCCAGGAACCCGAGCGTGCTGCCGCTGTGAGAGGGAGCGAACCGAAAGAGCGCGGCGCGAGCCAACCGTTCAGTCCGGCAAGCACTCCTCCGTCGTCTCAGGCTAGTGTGTCGCCGGCCGCCCCGGCCACGCAGGCGACCGTCCGTTGGACCGGCGACGACCAGCGTGCAGCCAAGAGACGATTTGCCGAGCTGCGCGAGATACTGGTCGCCGACCCGCACAACCAGGCCGCGCTTGAAGCCGCCCTGGAGCTTGCCCGCCGACTCGAATGGCACAACGAAGCCTGCGACCTGCTGGGGCGGCTGGTTCGCTTGCGGCGTGACGATCCGGGGTTGCGATTCGAGCTGGCGACGCAGTTGATGCGTCTGGAGCGCTGGCTCGAAGCGATTCCCCAATTGCGCTTGGTCGTCGAGGCTCAGCCCGAGAACGAGCGGGCGTGGTACAACCTTGCCATCGCGCATCAGGCTCTCGGGCACCTGCGCGATACGCGGGCCACCTGGAACCGCGTGATCCAGCTCATGCCCGCGAACCCCGACGCCTACGCTCACCGTGGTGAAGTCCTGCTCGACCTGCGCGCCTGGACACAGGCCGCCGCGGATTTCGAGACGTCTTTGCGTCTGAAGCCTGGTGCGCTCGACGCCACCATGAACCTCGCGCTGGCCCTTGCCAAGCTGGGCCGAGCCGACCAGGCCCGCGACAAGCTCCTCCCGCTGCTGGACCGACACCCTGTCCACGTCCCACTTCTGAACCGATTGGCGGAGGTGACCTGGACGCTCCACCAGAGCAACCCCGCCGGGAACCACGCCCTGGCTAAGGAAACAGTCGGCTATTGCTCACGTTCGTTGGCGATCAACGACGCCCAACCGGAGATCAAAGCGCTGCTCGACCGCGCGGCACAGGTCGGCGACTGAGCAGCAGCGCTCCGAACTCTGGACTTTGCCCTTTGAGCGCTGAACTTTGCACTCTCAACTCTTGCCCCCTACCGCATCTTCCCCCACCATCAGAGCATGCCTGGCCAGACCAAATCGGAGATTCGCTCCCTGCTAGCCGCCGCCGGCCTGGC
>CAZDTB010000230.1:0-7629 GCA_964508075.1 uncultured Planctomycetales bacterium | reverse complement strand
CTACACCTTCTGGTGAACCCGACGAATCGCGGCAAGGGGTATAGCGTGCAACAGGGTATGCTGGTGGCGACGGGGAAGCTCGTGCTGATGTGTGACGCCGATCTCTCCGCGCCAATCGAGGAGCTCGAGCGGCTTCGGCCATGGCTGGATCGGGGCTACGACGTGGTGATCGGCTCGCGCGACCTGCCGGACTCGCGGCTCGACCCGCCGCAACCCTTGCCCAGACGCTGGCTGGCGTGGGGGTTTCGCGCGATTCGCAGGCGGCTGTTGCTGCCGACGCTGCGCGACACGCAGTGCGGCTTCAAGTGCTTTCGCCGGGCCGTGGCCCACGATGTATTCGCGCGCCAGCAGACCGACGGGTGGCTGTTCGATTGCGAGGTGCTCGGGCTGGCGGACCGGCTGGGCTACCGGATCAAGGAGGTCGGCGTCGTGTGGCGCAATGACCCGGACACGCGCGTGAACACGCTTTTCGAAGTACTGCGCTCGTTGCCGACCCTGCTCGCAATCCGACGCCACCTGGCCACGATCACCCGTCGCGGAGCCGAGGAATAAACCGCCACGCAGCGCCCGGCGTCCGGTAACGTGGGGTGCGTGACGAGATTGGCGGCCCGAGTTGTCATCCCGACCGCGACCGTCAGGTCGCGCGGAGGGATCTGGCTACGATCCTCAAACGTCCACAGTCCCTCAGCCAGATCCCTCGGTCGCCCGCCTTCAGCGGGCTCGGTCGGGATGACAGTCAAGAGTCGCCGATTCTGTCACGCACGCGGTAACCTGCGCCAAGGGGCCGTGCCTTGCGTGGGGCAGACCGCCGCATAAGATGACCCGCTGCCGCTTAGCGCCGTGGAGTTGGCGTCGGCAGATCGGCTAACACTGGGAAGCCCAGCGATGACGAATCCTCTTCGCTTTGCCATGCTCGCCCTGGTCGCTTGTGTCGCGGGTTGCGGCGACTCCGAACAGCCGTCATCGGCGAGCCAGCCGATCGGCCCGTCGCAGCCGACGGTGGACGAATCGGCGCGCGACGAGGTGGATAGGCTGCTGGCCTTGCCGTACGCCGGTTACGTCGCAAATGATGAAGGCGACGATGAGGGACAGGACGGCGTCGTCCGGTATGACCCGGAGAAGTCGTATCCCGGATACAACCTCTATACGGTTCACAAGCAGTGCACGACCGAGCTGATCGATGCGCACGGGCGTGTGCTGCACTCGTGGAGTCGTCCCGGACACTACAGTTGGGGAAACACCGAGCTTTTGGCGAACGGCGATCTCGTGCTCACCGGGAAGCTACGCGAGGGCGAAGCGGACGGATCGGCGGACGGTCTCCTTCACCGTTATCTCGCCCGGTTCAACTGGGATGGCAAGGTAATCTGGGAGCGGTCGATCCCGGTTCACCACGACGTGGAGCTGACGCCGCGCGATCAATTCCTGACTTTGACGTTCGTGCGCCGGTCCACGCCCGAAATCCACCCCGACGCGGTCATCAGGGACGTCGGGCTGGTGCTGCTCGACCAGGCGGGCAACGTGCTGCGGTCGCTCTCGGTCTACGACATGGTTGCGCCGCGGCCGGACGTGTTTCCGCTCACGCATCAGCGGGGGTTGCGCGAAGGTCGCCTGGCCGGCAAGGTGGCTGATCTCTTCCACTGCAACTCAGTCGAATGGGCGCATTACAAGCACCTGGAGGGGCGACATCTGATTTACGGACCGAGTTGCGTGCTGGTCTGTTTTCGGCACCAGCACCGCATCGCCGTGTTCGACTGGGACAAGGCCGAGCTGGTGTGGGCGTGGGGGCTGGCGGACCTCTCCGGGCCGCATGACGCGCACTACCTCGAGAATGGCAACATCCTGGTTTTCGACAATGGCGTGCGACAGAAGCGCTCGCGTATCATCGAGCTCGACCCGCTCACCGGCCAGATTGTCTGGCAATATCAGGCAACGCCGCCGGAGAGCTTCTTCTCACTGACGAAGGGTTCCAACCAGCGCCTTCCGAATGGGAACACGCTGATCGCGAATTCGGACAACGGTGAAGCGTTCGAGGTGACGCGCGCGGGGGAAGTGGTCTGGCAATTCATCTGTCCGCACAAGAACGAGCAGGGGCAACGCGCGACGATCAACCGGGTCATGCGTTACGACCGCGAGTTCATCGAGCCGCTCCTGCAGAAATAGCGGCCGGTTCCACACTCGTCGGCTCGCCGGTTGAAAACCGGTCCCACAGCAAGTCTAGCGGCCGGGCCCCGCACCGGCCGAAGTCTGCGCGGACGGCTTGGCTAGCGCGGGCCTGCTACGGCCAAAACGCCGCGACGGCGACGATCAGCCAGATCGCGATTCCGATTATGAGTTTGACGACCCGACCGGCGAACATGCCGACGCCGGCGCCGACGCCTGACTTGGCCGATTCGGCCATCTTGCGCCCGCCGGAGAGCTCGAAACCCCACGCCCCCAGGCATGCGCCGCCGCAGGCGCCAATCAGCGAGCCAAGGATTGGAATCGGGATCAGAAACGATGCCGCAATCGCTCCGACCAGGCAGCCGATCAGGGCGCCGATCGCCCCGCGACGCGTGCCGCCGGCTTTCTGGGACCCGACCACGCCGGTGAAGAACTCGGCGATCTCGCCGATGGTGGCAAGCGCGACGACCGTGATCAGCGTCGCCAGGCTGAACATTTCGGCCTGCCCGGTCGCGGGGTCCCCCCACTTCCACCAAGCCAGCAAAGCGGTGCAGACGACCATCAGCCACGTGCCGGGCAACCCCGCCACAACGGTCGCGAGCCAGACGGCGTTCAGCAGGACCAAGAGCGAGGCCCAGAGGTACATCATCCACGGCACTCCGTCCACCTGATTCGTGTCCCCCACCGCTGAAGCGGTGGGCCACCCACCCGGGTTGGGCGCTTGCTGGCGCTGCGCGTTCTGAATTCGAGGCGCGCCGCGTCCGGCGGGAGCTTACGTTCGTCGCTCGGACTCGGTCTGCTCCTTCGAAGTCTTGCCGTCCTCACGGAACAGCAGCATGAACGCGACGGCCACCACCGCGGCCATGATGCACGGAATCAGCCAGATGGTCTGCCAATCGCGCGCGGCCAGGAGCGTTTCGCTGGCTTGCTCCCAAAGGGCCCAGAGCGACTGCGCTTCGGCACCGGTAGCGGCGCCGGCCTGCTCCCTTAGCGCGTTTGCCGTCTTAAGCAACGCGTCGTGAGTCTCAGCCGTACACCGGTTGACGAGACGGCCGATCAACTGTGCGCCGATCAGCATGCCCAGGCCCTGCGTGATCAGGACCAGCAGGCCCTGCGCCTGCCCGCGGATCTTCTCGTGGGCCTGCTTGTCGACGTAGATAAAGCCGGTGACAAAGAAGAAGTCGTAGCAGATGCCGTGCAGCAGGATGCCGCCCATGATCATCCACAGCACGCCGCTGTCGGCCGCGCCCGCGAACAGTCCGTAGCGCAGCACCCAAGCGAACATGCCGACCAGCAGCATCCATTTCACACCCAGCCTGACGAAGAACAGCGGCATGAGGAGCATGAACACGACTTCCGCCATCTGTCCGTACGACATGTTGAAAGCGACGTTGTGGAAGCCGGCCGCGTTCGCGAAGACGGGTGCGTAGTTGTAGTAGGCCGCCAGCGGAATGCAGATCAGGAACGAGCTGACGATGAAGACGGCAAAAGACGGCTTCTTCATCAGCACGAGCGCGTCGAGGCCGAGCACATCACGGGCCGACGGAGCCTTGCCCTTATCCGGCGGCGGCGTGTGCGGCAGGGCGAAGCTTAAGACGCCGAGCAGCACGGCCGCGCCGCCCGCCACGAAGAACTGTTCGCGTTTCATGTCCGCGCCCAGCCACTTGCTGACAACGATGATGGCGACGATCCAGCCGATCGTGCCGAAGACGCGCACAATCGGGAACTGCTTTTCGCGGTTGGTCAGGTTGTGGAAGGCCAGCGTGTTTGTCAGTCCCAGCGTAGGCATGTAGAAGAGCATGTGGACCAACAGAATCGCGATGAACGGCCAGTGCGAACCGCCATCCTGCGGGGTAAAGAAAGGCGCGACAATCAGTGCCCCGCCGCCGACCAGGTGCATCACGCTCAGGACGCGCTCGGTCGCGAAGAAGCGGTCGGCGACCATGCCCAGGAAAAACGGGCTGATGATCGCCGCGATCGGGCCGACGGTATAGGCCCAGAAGACGTGCTCCTTCATCTGGTGGGCGCCCATGTAATTGCCCACCGTCACGTACCACGCGCCCCAGACGAAGAACTCCAGGAACATCATGATCGAGAGACGAGTAGTGACTAGGGTGGGACGCACTGCGGGCTCGCCGGTCGCCGCCGCCGCGGTTCCGTTGGGGTTGTTGCTCATGGGGTTCGTTTTCCTCGCTTGATTGGACAGACCACGCGTGAGTTCCGGGCATGTTAGCGTGCCGGTCGCGGGCCGTCACGCGGTTCGATCGGAGCCCTGAGCGCCAGCGAGGGGCCATGGGACGCGTGCGTGCGCTGCCCTTTGACCAGGTCAGTGGGATCGGTATGATGCCGGTTCAAACCGGCAGCGAACCGGCACACGTCACCTCGAGCGAGGAAAGGATCGGTGGATGAATAGAGAACGCTTGTTCGTCGGCAGTTGTTTCGCGCTGGTCGCCACGTCAGTCTGCTTCGGCGTCGTCGGCGCAATCATGGGAGCCTTGAAGGAACAGTTCGTCCTGAGCAACGAGCAGGTCGGCTGGATCGGCGGGGCAGCCCTGTGGGGCTTCACGATCTCGATCTTCGTGCTCGGGCCGCTGGTGGACTGGGCCGGGATGCGCAACCTGCTGAGGTTTGCACTGCTGTGTCACGCCGCCGGCACGCTGCTGATGATCTTCGCCAACGGCTTCTGGATGCTGTTCTTCGGGGCGCTGGTTCTGGCATTGGGCAACGGCACGGTCGAGGCCGGCTGCAACCCACTGGTGGCGACGATCTACCCGGACCAGAAGACCAAGAAGCTCAACCAGTTCCACGTCTGGTTTCCGGGTGGAATCGTCATCGGGAGCCTGGCGTCCTTCGGACTCGATAAGCTGACGACGAGTATCGGCGTGAATACGCTACTCGGCCTGGACTTATGGCAGTTCAAGCTGGCGCTGATCCTGGTGCCCACCATTGTCTACGGTCTCATCTTCGTGGGGCAGAAGTTCCCCGCCACAGAACGTGTGCAGTCGGGGATCTCCTTTGGGGGAATGGTGGCAGGGGCCTTGCTTCGGCCACTGTTTCTGATCCTGCTCGTATGCATGTGCATAACCGCGTCGTTGGAATTGGGACCGAACCGCTGGGTGATCGCAGTACTCGGCGCCGGTGGACTGCCTGGCGAGTTGGTGCTCGCATACATCAGCGCCTGGATGGCGGTGCTGCGGTTCTTCGCCGGACCGGTTGTTCACCGGCTTTCCCCAACCGGGATCCTCGTGGCGTCCGCGATCCTGTCCGGCATCGGGCTGTACTGGCTCAGCTTCGCCGAGTCCATAGTGATGGCGTTCCTGTCGGCGACGGTCTTCGCGGTCGGCGTGTGCTATTTCTGGCCCACCATGCTCGGTGTTACGTCGGAGCGCGTCCCCAAGAGTGGTGCACTCGGGCTGGCACTGATGGGGGGCATCGGCATGCTGATCGTTGGCGTAGTCACGTCGCCGCTGATGGGCAGAGTTGCCGACGAGCGCTTGCATGAGGCGTTGCTGTATGAGCAGAGCGTCGCCGCGTTGCAGAAGGTTGTGGAAACATACCCGCCCCAGGCCGCGACGGCCCAAGAGCCATTCCGGTCCGAAATCCTGGGAGCAGTCCAGGAGGTCACGACGGTCCTGGCTCAGGCGCAGGCCGGCACGCTGCCCGAAGGGGCCGCGAACGCGATGCGCAATGCGATCAGCAATGCACCACCGGACGGCGAAGCTGTCGTCAAGGAGATCAAGGCTGTTCTGAATCCGGCGGACAACTATGGCGGGCGCATGTCGTTTCGCTACGTGGCGCCGTTCGCGATTGTGATCATCATCGTGTTCGGAGTGATCTATCTGCGGGACCGCGCGGCCGGCGGGTACAAGGCCGAGAAGCTGGCGGTCGGACAGGAAGGCGAGTCAAAGGGCGCGGAAGCCTAACCGTGACTGGAGGAATGAACTGATGAAGCCGAGAGTGATCTCTTGCGTGATGGTTATGGGGTTGGGGGCCGCGGTGGTTTTGGCGCAGGAGAAAGCCGTGCGGTCGATGTCTGCTAACCAGCTCACACCGGCCGAGAAGGCCGCCGGCTGGAAGCTGCTGTTTGACGGAAAGACGACCGACGGCTGGCGCGGCTACCGGAAAGAGGCCTTCCCGGACAAGGGCTGGGTGGTCGCGGACGGCTGCCTCAGGGTCGTGGGTGGCGCGAAGGGCGGCGACATCATTACGAAAGACCAGTACGGCGACTTCGAGCTGGCGCTCGAATGGCGGGTCGCGCCCCGAGCCAACAGCGGGATCATGTACCGTGTAACTGAGAAGCACGGAGCGTCGTGGCAGACCGGGCCGGAGTACCAGATCCTGGACGACCTGGGGAGTGGCACCGCGCCGGACAACCCGCATTCGGCGGGCGCACTGTACGACCTCTACGCGCCGAGCTCCGGCAAGGTGGTCAAGCCCGCCGGCGAGTTCAACCAGACCCGCGTTCTCATCAAGGACAACCGGCTGGTGCACTGGCTCAACGGCGTCAAGATCGTCGAGTGCCGGCTGGACAGCGACGACTGGAAGCAGCGGATCGCCAACAGCAAGTTCAACAAGTACGAAGGCTTCGGCGTGCAGCCCAAGGGGCACATCGCGTTGCAGGATCACGGCAACGACATCTGGTTCCGCAGCATCAAGGTCCGCGACCTGTCCGCACCGATGCCGAACGAAGTCCGGCTGTTCAATGGCAAGGACCTCGCCGGCTGGACGGCCTGCCTGCCCGACGGTGGCAAGATGGAGGATGTCTGGAGCGTCAAGGATGGCACTCTGATCTGCAAAGGCAACCCGATCGGCTATATCCGCACCGAGGCGGACTACACGAACTACGTGCTCAAGCTCGAGTGGCGCTTCGATCCGGCAAAGGGAGCCGGCAACAGCGGCGTGCTGCTGCGCGTGATCGGCGAGGACAAGGTCTGGCCGCGCAGCGTCGAGGCGCAGCTCCAGAGCGGCAACGCCGGCGACTTCTGGAACATCGACAAGTTCCCGATGAAGGTCGATCCCGCTCGTACCCAGGGCCGCAACACGAAAAAGACGCACTTCGCGGAGCTGCCGATCGGCGAGTGGAACGAGTACGAGATCATCGTCGACGGCGGATCGGTCCGGCTCAACGTCAATGGCGAGCTGTTGAACGAAGCCCGAGAGGTGTGGGAGACGCCCGGCAAGATCGCCCTGCAATCCGAGGGCGCGGAGATCCACTTCCGCAACATCCGGCTGGCGCCGATCGAGTAGCAGGTGTAACTGAAACGATGGAAGAAACGCTGAACGAAGTCGAACGTCGCGTGCTCGGCGTGCTGCTCGAGAAGTCGCTCGCGCAGCCGCAGTATTACCCGATGTCGGTGAACGCGATCGTGACCGCGTCTAACCAGAAGAGCAACCGCGATCCGGTCATGTCGCTCGATGAGGAAGCTGTGTGGGACACGCTCGAGCGCCTGCGGGCGGTCGGGCTGGTCG
>CAZDTB010000229.1:0-7667 GCA_964508075.1 uncultured Planctomycetales bacterium | reverse complement strand
CTTCTGCAGAACGTGGAACTGCTCCATGAACTCGCCGCGGATGTAGATGTACGCGACTTTCGTCTGCGTGGCGTAGGCGGCGATCAGAATCCCCTCCAGCAGCATGTGCGGATCGTGCTCGATCGTAATGCGATTGCAGAAGGTCGGCGGTTCGGACTCGTCCGCGTTGACGCACAGGAGGGTCGTTTTGCGATCAGGGGGCAGGAAGCCCCACTTCACGCCGGCCGGGAAACCGGCGCCCCCCCGCCCACGCAGATTCGATCGTCTCACCAGATCGACGATCTCCGCGGGCTTCATCCCGAAGGCCTTGGCCAGCCCCTGGTAACCGCCGGCGGCCTTGTAGATCTGCAGTGACGCGCTGCCGGGCACGCCGACGTTTCGCATCAGTACCTGTTCGTAGGGCATCTACACCACCACAATCGTCAAGAGCGTCACACGCCTACGCCTTCCGCGGAGCGTCGAACAGCTCGCTGCGCGACATCGCAACCTTGTCGTTGTCCGGATCGCTGAGAATCTGATCCAGATCCTCCACGCGCACGCACTTGTGCGCCTTCTCGTTAATCAGGAGGCAGGGGCCGTGATCGCACAGTGCCAGGCACTCTTCGGTCACGAGCGAGTACTTGCCATCCGGCGTCGTTTCGTGCTCGTCGATCCCCAGCTTCGCTTTCAGCGCTGCCAGCACCTGCTTGCCGCCCATCAACTCGCAGCTCAGCGAGCGGCAGACCGTGATCACCTTCTCCCCCCGCGGATGCGTCCAGAAGTGGGTGTAGAACGTAACCACATCCTGTACGGCCGAGGGCGGGACCTCGAGGACCGCGGCGATATCGCGCATGGCTTGCAGCGAGCAGTAGCCAATCTCGTCCTGCGCGATGTGCAAGGCGGGCAGCATCGCCGCCTGTCTGGTCGGGTAGCGCGGGAAGAACGTTCGGATCTTCTCCCTAGCAGCCTCGCTCAGACCCGGACCGAGGTCTTGCTCGGCGACGGTCTTGCGGTCAATGGCCTTCCAACTCACCAGCGTTCTCCACTCGCTTTCGTCGGCCGACCCGAATGGGGCCGGATCGACGCGAAACGACTAACGATCCAATTCTCCCGCGATGACGTTCAGACTCCCCAATATCGCCACCACATCGCTGATCTGGTGGCCTTCGAGCAGGACCGGGTAAGCTTGGTAGTTGTGCAAGCACGGCGGACGACTGCGCACGCGGTACGGGCATTTCCCACCGTCGCTGACCAAATAGAACCCCAACTCCCCGTTGGGCGATTCGATCGCTCCGTAGGCCTCGCCGACCGGGGGCTCGTACCCACGGTTGCTCATGATCTTCTCGAAATGGTGGATCAGGCCCTCGATCGAGAAGTAGATCTCCTGCTTGTTCGGGAGCGTCACACTGTCATCCGCAAGTACATTGACCGGCCCGCCGGGCATCCGCGCGATCACCTGCTCGATGATCCGGCTCGACTGGCGAATCTCCTCCAGCCGAACCATGAAGCGGGCCAGCACGTCGCCGCCGTGCGCGATCGCCACCTTGAAATCGACCGCCTCCCCGTTCTGGCCATCCCACCCGTCGGCAAAGCACAGGTGCGGCTCGTCTTTGCGCAGGTCGCGCTTGACGCCGCTGCCCCGCGCGCACGGCCCGGTCCAGGACCAACTGATGGCATCGTCGTGGCTGAGCACGCCGATGCCTTTGACGCGCTCCACGAAAATCCGGTTCCGAACGAGCAGAATCTCGAAATCCTCGAGCGCTCGCGGGAGGACGTTATGCAGGTACTTCAGGATTTTGTCGGTCCACCCCTCGGGCGCGTCACGCAGCAGTCCCCCGACACGTGTGAAGCTGCTCGTGAAACGCGCCCCGGAAAGCTCCTCCATGAAGTCCAGGATCGGCTCACGGGGGTTGAAGCCGTACAGGAAGCCGGTTAAGGCCCCCAGGTCGAGTGCGTTGGCGCCCACGCAGATCAGATGGTCCCCGATCCGGTTAAGCTCCTGTGCGATCGTCCGCAGCGCCTTGCACCGCGGCGTGATCTCAATGCCGAAGAGTTGCTCGACCGCGTGATGCCAGGCGACGTTGTTACAGCCCGGCGAGCAGTAGTTCATCCGGTCGGTAACGACCACCCACTGATTGTAATCCAGATGCTCCCCGAGCTTTTCGAAACCGCTATGCAGATAGCCGATATGCGGCGTGCACTTGACGATGCGCTCGCCTTCCAGCTCGAGTTGCAGGTGCAGCGTTCCGTGCGTAGCCGGGTGCTGCGGGCCGAAGTTCAGCGTCCAGTGGTCCTGCCCGGCTGACTCGTCCCGCGTAAGAGTGCTCGCTAGTGCGTCACTGGCCATCGTCACGATCTACAACTCCACTCGTCGTTCTGTCTGTCTCGCCGGATTTCCGAATCCGAGGCGTAGCTCTTAAACGCTATCCCGTCTCACCGTCTCGAAGCTCGTCCGCTCGCCTTTGCCGCGCAACGGGTAATCCTTTCGAAGCGGATGATCCTTGAAGCTCTCGGGCAAGAAAAGCCGCCGCGGATCCGGATGCCCTGGAAAGCGGATGCCAAACAGGTCGAGCACCTCCCGCTCGGGCCACTCCGCCCCGCGCCAGATGCCGGTCACGGACGGCACCTGCGGGTCGGGATCATTCACGAAGACCTTCAGCCACAGCCGATGGTTGTGTGTCAGGCTCAGGAGCGAATAGACGACGGCAAACCGATCTTCCGCGTCGGGGAAATTCAGGTAGTCGACCCCCGCCAGATCGCAAAGCTGCTCGAACTTGGTGCGCGGATCGTCCCGCGCAAACTCCGCGACCTCGAGCAGACGATCCGCCGGTATCCACAGCCACAACTGCTCTGATGCCTCACCATTGCGCGCGGGCATGAGTGGCTGGGGTTCGAGATTCAGTTCCGGGAATCGCTGCTGGAGCGCTGCGATCGCGTCGGCTATCGCCATCCAAGCACCTTTCGCATGTCTGCTGACGACCCGGCCGGCGCCCCCGATCGGTCAGCGCACCTCCACCTGTGTCAAATAACCGGGCCGCTGGCCCGCTCTCCCAGACTGCCTTCCCGCAGCTCGGGTCCGCGTTGCACCATTTGCGGCGGCTCGATCATAAGTTGGAGCCCCTTGCCGCGCTCTTTGCTCGACTTGACGCCATCCTCCCGCACGATCTGCTGGATGGCCATGACTGCTTCGTGCACGGTCTCCGGTCGGGGCGGGCAGCCTGGTATGTAAACATCCACCGGGAGAAACTGATCGAAGCCTTGCACCACCGCGTAGGTGTCGAAGACTCCCCCGGTCGATGCACATGCTCCCATCGCGACCACCCACTTGGGCTCGGTCATCTGCACGTAGATCCGCTGCAAGACCGGCAGCATCTTCACGGCCACGCGCCCCGCCACGATCAACATATCAGATTGTCGCGGGCTGAAGCGACAGGCCTCGGAGCCGAAGCGAGCGATATCATAGCGGCTGGCCGCGGCCGCCATGAACTCGATCCCGCAGCAGGCCGTCGCGAAGGGCATCGGCCAGAGGCTGTTCTTGCGCGACCAGTTGATTCCGTATTTCTTAATCAGATCGACCACGAAATCGAGACGCGTCGTCCCGAAGCTACCTCCCATCGACGCGTCCGTCGCGGCCGCAACGTTCAATCCCATCGGAAAACCCCCTTGCGCCACTCGTAGACGAAACCGATCGTCAGCAGCAGGAAGAAAATGCCCACGCCGACGACGAGGAACATCGGCGTAAACCCGGCGGTGGCCAGATCGGCGGCCCACTGCTGATCGCCCGCTTGAGCGGCCTTCAGCCGCGGGAACACCACCGCCCACGGATACAGAAAAATGATCTCGACGTCGAAGATCAGGAACAGCACGGCGACCAGGTAAAAGCGAACGTTGAAGCGTTTGCGGGCGTCGCCGGTCGGGTCCACCCCCGATTCGTAGACGCTGTGCTTGATGGCGCCGCGGCGTTTGGGTCCGATCAGATAGGTCAGTAGCAGAATGACGCCCGCGATCCCCATCACCGCGAGAATCAGAATCACCACGATGCCATAATCACTGACCGCAGGCACCAGCTGCTCCCTCGCACGCCCTTCCGGGTGAATATTGGGTGCATAGTTTAGGGGCCGTCCGGAGATTTTGCAACGGTGCCGCCGCGACGAATCCGGGCGCGGGGGCTGTACGATCGACTGCCCGTGCGTTAACGTGTGCCCAGCGGTGATGGCCATGCAAGCACGAGACCGTTGTCAGGAGCAAGTGATGAATCGTTTCAGCAAGCGCGCCACGCTTCCTGTGCTGCTGGTGGCAAGTGCGCTAATCGCGAGCGGCTGCGGCAAGAGCCGTCCTCAAGAAGCCATCCTCAGCGACGCCGCGGTCGTGGGGAGCTGGATCGAAGCGCCGCCCAAGGCCGGAGGACCGTCTCGCCGGGCCCGCCCCAGCGCCCCCCAGGAATTCCTTCGCCACGTTACCATCAACGCCGACCAGACCTTCGTCTTTTCGCTGCGCACGCTGGACGGCGCGCCAACCAAGGACGACAAGAAGGTCGAGGGCACCTGGGAAATCAACACGGAGCTGAACGTGATCGAGTTCACGGTCGGCAAGAACCCGTTCAAATCCAGCGAAACAGGACACGACTGGGTCCCGGAAACCCTGGCCGAGATGACTCAGCAGGAAGTGGCCGGGGGCGGCCTGAGCGACATCATCTACGCCTACGATCTCGCTGGAAAACCCAGAAAGCTCGTGCGCGAAAACTAGGTCGGCAACCGCGCTGGTCGTTTACCCCGCGCCCCCTTTAATGGCACGAGACATGGGAGTTGTGCGCGGGGCAACGTGCCTTAGCGCTTTGAGAACTGGAAGCGACGTCGGGCTTTGCGCTGACCGTACTTCTTCCGCTCGACCACCCGCGCGTCGCGCGTCAGGTAATTCTTCTCGCGCAGCGCCGGCTCGTAACCTGCGTTCGCTTTCACCAGCGCCCGGGCAATCCCCAGACGAACCGCTCCGGCCTGACCGGCGTGACCGCCGCCAGATACGTTCACGAACACATCGAAGGCCTTCTCGGTCTTCGTCGCCAGCAGCGACTCGCGCACCGCCAGCCGCTCCTGCGGCTGCGTGAAGTAATCTTCGACTTCGCGCTTATTGATCAGGATCTTGCCCGCGCCCGGGATGAGGCGAACACGGGCCACCGCAGACTTGCGCCGTCCGGTCCCCCAGTACAGGCCGCTCGTCGGGGGTGGCGGGACTTCCAGCACCTCTTCCGTCGCCGGCGGGCTGCCAAGCTCAACGGTGGGCGTCGCCGGCGGGCTGCCAAGCTCAACGGTGGGCGGAGCCGCCGGGCTGCCAGGCTCCACGGTGGGCGTCGCCGCGTCCGGGACCCGCGCCTCCGGTGCGGTCGGCTCAGGGCTGCTGGTGGTTTCGTTCGTGGGCGTCTCGGATTCCGTCACGTCCGGATCTCCAATGGATTACAGGGGCAGCGGCTCAGGATGCTGAGCCTGGTGCGGGTGCGTATCTCCCCCGTAGACCTTCAGCTTGCTCAACATCCGACGAGCCAGGCGGTTCTTGGGCAGCATCCGACGAACGGCCTCGGACAGCACACGCTCCGGACGCTGTTCCAGCATACGCTTGATCGGGATAACCTTCTGCCCGCCCGGGTAGCCGCTGTAACGCTGATAGACGATCTTCTGGTCCTTCCGCCCGGTCAGCTTCACCTCCGCGGCGTTCAGCACGATCACGAAGTCGCCGCAGTCAACATGCGGCGTGTACGTGGGCTTGTGCTTGCCCATCAAGACGGTGGCGATCCGCACCGCCAACCGGCCCAGAACCTGATCCTTGGCGTCGACTACGAACCAGCGCCGCTGTTCCGCAGCTTCTGCCGCGTTGGCTTGGTAGCATTTGTTCGCTGTCTTCATCTACATACCCTGTCGGTAAACCAGGCAGGTTGAAAGCCCGGGATCAACCCAGAACCCAGTAGTATAAGGCCCGTGCTCAGCCAGTCAAGCAGGCAACCGCCACGATGCCCCGGCGACGAGCCCCCGACGGGGGCGTCTCAGGAATGCTCCCAAGCTGCCTCTGTCGCAGGAGACCCGCCAATCGCGGGATGCCGCCCGCCGTGTCTGCAAGTTCAGCACCGTTCAGAGGAGTCCGGTGGTGGGAAGCCTTGGGGCAGATCCTCCGAGGTCAGGTCGCGGTCGAGGGCGTATTGCTCGTTGAACCAGCGGCCGAGGTCAACCATCTTGCAGCGTTCGCAGCAGAAGGGATAGAGCGCCGGCAGTGGGCCTTCGTAATCGACTCGCTTACCGCAGATTGAACAGGAATAGGTCTTCTTCATCCCGACTGCTACCGCACCGGCCGGCGGGACAGCCTTTCGCCGACGTCCTTGGCGGTGGGACGTCGACGCCACGCTTGGCCCTGGCAGCGGCTCTCAGAAGTATTCTTTGACGTATTCTTCGAGTTTGCGTTTGGCTTCCTTCTCGATTTGGCGTACGCGTTCGCGCGTCAGGCCGACAGCCTCGCCGATCTGTTTGAGCGTCATGCGTTTGCCGTCACTCAGGCCGTAGCGCATTTTGAGGACGCGTGCCTCACGGTCGGTGATACGTGACAACATCCGGGTCACAAAGTCGGCGTCGGACTTCGAGAAGACGGCGTCGTGGGGTTGGGGCATGCGCGTATCGGGCAGCGTGTCGGTGACGGACGTGCCGTCGTCCGCGGGGGTGGACTGAGTGGGGCAGGTGCAGGCGCGGATCGCCTGCGAGATCGCCGCCGCCTTGCGGGGCGAAATATCCATGTGCTGCGCGATTTCCGCGATGGACGGGGGCCGCCCGAGCTTCTCCTCGAGTTCGCGCATCGCCAGGCGCATGCTCCCGATCTGCTCCATCAGGTAGCTCGGGATGTGGATCATCTGGGTCGCGTTCTGGACGGCCCGGCGAATCGCCTGATCGATCCAGTAGCTGGCATAGGTGCTGAAGCGCGAACCGACCGAGGGGTCGAAGCGATCGACCGCGTTCATCAGGCCCACGTTACCCTCTTCAACCAGATCCTCCATCGGCAGCCCGCGATTGCGGAAGCTCTTGGCAACGCTGATGACCAGGCGCAGGTTGGCGTGAACCATCTGGTCGCGGGCTTCGGCGGCCTGGCGTTGGATGCGCTCGTACTCGTGCAGGCCGATCTCGCCGCACGCCAAGCGTTCTTCGGTGGCGCCGGCGGCGGCCTGGATCTTTTCGCCAAGCTCGCATTCCTGCTCGGGAGTAAGCAGTTCGTACTGCTTAATCGCCTTGAGGTAATTGCCTAGTGCCGAATCGAGCTTCGAGGCCATGCGCGTCAATTCCCTCAGGCGACGGCAACCGGATTGGGCAAACCTGAATTCAACCGTCAGGGACGGATAGATACCACCGACCGTATCGGTCTACCGGATGTCTACGTTGACTACCCCCTGCACTATAGCGAAGCCGGTCGATCAAGACCAGCCTTTATCAGGTCAAGCGGCGACGCTAGCGGTCTCGGCGGCAACGTTGGCACCGGGAGAAGCGCGGCTTGGCCTTTTACCGGCCTGGGTGGCCGCCCGGGAGCACACCGACTTCCCGGAGTATCCCCCCGACGAGCGTGCGCGGGAGCCCGACGACGTTCGAGAAGCTGCCGTCGATGCGGTCGACCAGCCGGTCGCCCACGTCTTGGATGCCGTAAGCCCCGGCCTTCCCCCGCCA
>CAZDTB010000228.1:1334-7669 GCA_964508075.1 uncultured Planctomycetales bacterium | reverse complement strand
TGGCATTCCTCTCGATATCTACGCATTTCACCGCTCCACCGAGAGTTCCAGGCACCTCTACCGACCTCAAGCCAGGCAGTTTGCCCTGCAGTTCCCCGGTTGAGCCGGGGGCTTTCACAGAACACTTGCCAAGCCGCCTACACCCGCTTTAAGCCCAATAATTCCGAACAACGCTTGCCTCCTCTGTCTTACCGCGGCTGCTGGCACAGAGTTAGCCGAGGCTTCCTTTGGGTCTGCTCAACGCGGAGGGCTATTAACCCTCGTTGCTTGCTGAACCCTGACAGCAGTTTACACCCCGAGGGGCTTCCTCCTGCACGCGGCATTGCTGGGTCAGGCTTGCGCCCATTGCCCAATATTCGTTACTGCAGCCACCCGTAGGTGTCCGGGCAGTGTCTCAGTCCCGATGAGGCGGGCCACGCTCTCACGCCCGCTATCCGTCGTAGCCTTGGTGGGCCGTTACCCCACCAACAAGCTGATAGAACATGGGCCGCTCCCAGATCGGCAGGTCCGAAGATCCCCACCTTCGGTCGTCAAACCAGGCGATTCGACGACGTCGTCAGGTATTAGCAGCACTTTCGCTAAAGGGATTGCTCCCGCTGTTATCCCTGAGTCCGGGGTACGTTACCCATGCATTACTCTCCCTTTCGCCACTAACCGCTTAATGCAAGCAGAAAACGGTCCGTACGACTTGCATGTCTTAGCCATGCCGCCAGCGTTCGTTCTGAGCCAGGATCAAACTCTTCAATTTGATTTATTGCCGATGACCCGAAGGCCGTTGGCATCCTGACAAAAGGCTCAAACACTCACGTCTGCATCCGAGAGTGCTCGAGTGGCTCGCCCAAGGGCGAACCCACACCGAGGTCGATCCCGGAGGGATCGACGCTTACGACGCCGGGCCTCATGTGCAGAAAGGCCCCGCACCGTCACACTCTCGCGGCTTAGGTCCACTGTTCACTTGTCAAAGACCCTCCCCCGCGCATCTACTCTATGTGCGGCCCCGTATAGTATCAGAATTGGCTTGGCCCGCAAGCCCCGTTTGCAGGATTTCCGGGGGAATCCGCCCCGATCTGTGGAATGCCGCCCCGGGCAAGGGTTCGCTGGCCGCGACACTTGTAAACCGCAAGACTATCGATGCTGGGCGAGCAGTCTCGTGAGACTGTAAACCACGGTCGCTAAAAGGGTTGCGCGTGCGTGGTGCAGGCGGTTCCAGAATGCGCCCAGCTTGCCTCTCGGTCGAGCGGAAGGCGACTCGCACACGCGCCACGCCAAGGAGAAAACAACGTGATCAGAAAACCGTGCTTGCCGACTGGGGTTTGGGCTTGCCTGATCGCCGGCCTGACGCTGGTACTGATCGCCGGATGTCCGCCGATCTGGCCACCGGGCGGTTCCGATACCGCGGACGCGAAGCTTGCCCCGTTCGCTTCTGCCGATGAGCTGCTGGACTACTTCCGGCAACAAGCGCGCACTCGAACGCAGACCCGCGGGTCCAACGGCTGGCTGGGTTTTGGCGGGCTGGGGGCGCCAATGGCGGCCGAGGGTGGTCTGGCTGATGACGGTAGCCCGGGCACTTCCACCTCTGGGGACAGCCGTGATGGCTCCCAGAGCTACAGCACGACTAACGTTCAGGAGACTGGCGTAGACGAGAGCGACGTGGTCAAGTCGGACGGCACCTACTTTTACGTTGCCCGCGAGATGACCCTGCGGGTTGTGCGGGCCCGACCCACGGACGAGCTGGCCGAGGCCGCCCGGCTTGATCTCGACGTGCGGGTCAGGGAGATGTACCTGTACGGCTCAACGCTCCTATTGCTGGCGCAGCGCTATGAGCAGGGCAACGATGGCTGGGAGCAGCCCGCGATCGAGATCTGGCCGCCCTACTACGTGGGTTCGAACCTCTCCGTGATCGAAGTCGACATCAGCGATCCCACCGCCCCGGCGATCACCGGACAGGTGGACCTTGACGGGGTGCTGGTGGATTCGCGGCTGACGAACGACCGCCTGCTCCTCGTGCTGGCCATCGCCCCGGAGCTGCCCGAAGATCCGACGATCCTGGACATCAATTCGATGCCGCTCGACGATTTCATGCCGAAGGCGCGCGCCGGCGAGACCGAGCGCAACATGGTCCGCTGGCAAGAGTGTCTCCACCCGGAAGCGCCGGACGGGTATTTCCTGACGGCGGTCCTCACGCTTGACGCGGGTGATATTGAGTCGATCCTGCATTCGGTCGCGGTGGTGGCCGGGGCCGGGACGATCTACGCCTCGACCGAAGCGCTCTACGTCACCGACACGGAGTACAGCCCGGAAGACGACTACCGCGAGATGACCGCGATCCACAAGTTCGCCTTCGACGACGACGGCGCGGCCGACTACGTCGCCAGCGGCTCGGTTCCCGGCCGGCTGCTGAACCAGTTCTCGCTGGGCGAGCATGAAGACTACCTGCGCGTCGCGACGCACGTGACGAATCCGGTGTTCTTCGGCTGGGGCACCGAGGCGATCGCGGTTGACGTCGCCGACGTTGCCCAGGATGTCGAACCCCCCAGCGAGTACAACGCGGTCTACGTGCTCGGCCAGAACGGGGCGGAGCTCGAAACCACCGGGGCGATCGAGAACATCGCCTCCAACGAGCAGCTGCATTCCGCCCGGTTCATGGGGACGCGGGGTTTCCTGGTCACGTTCCATCGCATCGATCCGCTCTTCACGCTCGACCTGTCCGATCCGACCAACCCGGAGGTCAAAGGCGAGCTGGAGATCCCCGGCTACAGCGACTATCTGCACCCGCTGGGCGAAAACCACCTGATCGGCGTCGGCCGCACAGTGGTCACGATGTCATCCTGGGGTGGCGAGGAACCGGGCGCGGCTCAGCTTTCTCTCTTCGATGTCAGCGACCTGAGCAACCCCACGCTGGTTCAGCAGATTGAGTTGGGCGGAATGCACAGTTGGTCTTTCGTCACGCAAACCCACAAAGCCTTCACACTCATGCCGGAGCAGGGTCTGCTGGCCATTCCGATGCGGCTCACCGACGTCGGCACCACCTACAGCGAATACGATCTGGACCCGTTTTACGGGGTCGTCTGCTTCGACGTGGATACTGAAACCGGCTTCACCGAGCGTGGCCGACTTGCCGCCGTGAATAGCTCGGACGATGGCTATGAAACGTGGTATCCGGACCGTTACCCCTGGTTCCGGGCCGCCTTCATCGGCGACACGCTCTATGCCCTCAGCGCCGACGGCGTGGCGGCCGCTAACGTGAACGACCTGGCGGACACAACTACGCTCGAGTTGGAGGAGTAAACCCTCAACACGAGCCGCTGTGACTTCCTGTATCTCCCAAAGACGGATCAGGGGCGCCGACCGCGCGGCCGGCGCCCCCGGTCGTTCTGTTCCAGGCAAGAACCGTCGGACCGGCAGGTCCGACGCTTCAGAATGCTGGTCGTGGGTGCTGGTCCGAAAGTGGCTATTCGGCCGCGAGCTTCACGAATTCCTTGACGCTCTCCAGGTCGCGCATGACGTCGACCGTGGCTCGGACGGTGTACCTGCTGCCGGGCTCCAAGCTGGCGCCGGGCTTCGATTTCATCTGGTGATGCCAGTACCGCCCGCCCCGAATCCAGTCCTGCCACGAAGGACGCTTCGCCTTCTGCTTGTGATGAACCTTGGCGGTCGCCGGGTCTTTCGCGCAGACGCGGTAGAGGGTTTTCCGCGCCGCGGCCCGGCGTGGCGTGGCGGTGATTTCGATTGAAATCGTCGCACCCGGTGCGATGTCCATGGGTCTTGCTCCGTTCCTGCGAATTCTCGAACCATGTATGATACCTGTCCATCCTGTTGCATGCAACGGCTCCCAGCCCCGACCTCGGTTCGGGGTCGGCCTCAGCAGCGGTCCAGCGGAAGAGCCGTCCGGCCCGACCGCTACCCCTTCCGCAGCCGCCGATTGTGCCACGAACCCCGCGACGGGAACCTCCGTATTGAATCCGCCCGGGGCTGGACTTATGCTGATATAATGCAGCGCGGGCGGTTTTCCAGCGTGCGCGGCGGAGGCAAGTGATCGTGACTAAGCTCCAGGAGGTGCGCCCGTCGCCGATCCCCCGGACGAGCAGGCTAATGGTTGCAGCGCCCGGCCCGCGAGGTTCCGCCCGGCTGGGCTTCTCGCTGGCGGAGCTGCTGGTCGTCGTCGGCATCATCTCCCTGCTGATCGCGACTATCCTGCCGTCGCTGCAGCTAGCCCGTCGACAAGCTATTCTGACCAAGTGCAGCGCCCAGCTCCAACAACTGGGACGGGCACTCGAGAGCACGCGCAGCGAATTCGGGTTCTACCCCTTTTGGGATGACGGCGGAGACCCGATCCGCTACACCTGGATCGACGTGTTGATCCAACGGAACTTGCTCGGCTCTTCCCGCAACCTACACCAGTCCGAACAGATCCGACGTCGCGGCATCGAGCAGCTCGGCTACTGCCCCGCCGATCAGCGACCCGATCGGCTCAATGCCGCCCGGCACAATAATCTCATCTACCCTCCGACGCGTGCTCAGGGCGGTGTGGACTACAGCTACGGCATCGGCGTCCCGCTTTCGGCCGGGGGTTGGGCCTGGCAGCCGGGACAACCCTCCAACGGCAAGCCCCAGCCTCGCCGCTTTCCTGAGCACGAGCGACACACCGCCGGCCGCGTTCTTGCCGGCGACGCCTATGCCCCCGGCATCTACAACCTGAGTGGAAACGCGCTATCCACTGGGGTTTGGAACGCCCCGACACAGTTCGACAACACCGTGGCCTGGGGACGTCACCGGGCGCTCTCGCCCGGGCGCGCCCGCGCCAACCTGCTATTCCAGGACGGGCACGTCAGCACCATCCGTTACGCCGCCGACCAGCCCGACCCGCTGAATACGACGCAGACCTTCCTGTGGTATCCCGGCGAACCGCTGAACGTTGGCCCGGATGACCGCTGCGAAGGTAACTGGTACCCCTGCCAGCCACCTCCCAGCCTTCATAGCGATCTGCCGGGCAACGTCTTTCCCGTCGAGCTAACCCCCCTCTGGTATACGCAAACCCATCGCTGGACCTTGATTGCGCACAAGTGACCGCGTACACCGATGGCTCCCGCAGCGACGTGGGATGTCGCGCCCGCCGGAGTTGCAGCGCACCGGCAGCGCCGACTGTACTTGGCAGTTACGCAGCAGGAACGGGGCACACTGAGCCCCTGGTGCGCTCATCTTGCCAGGGACTGGCAGAATGCCTATGTCTCATCGGACGGAGCCGAGGCGGGCCGCGCGGTGACGAGAACACCGCGCCTTCGTAGGATTGCAGTGCTCGCGGAACCCGTTATACTTCGCAGCATCGTGGCATGAGTGGGGCCGGATCAAACCCCTGGTGAACGCATCTTGCCAGGTTTTGGAGGAAGGATTATGTCTGATCGGACGGAGCCAAGGCAACTCGGTCGTGTCGCGCGTATCGCACTACTACGCGTCTGCGCTGTTGGGCTGGGGCTTGTGCTGGGCGGATGCCCGGTGAGCTTCTTTTGCTAGTGGGTCATGATCTGACCCCGTAAACCCGAGCCTGCCAAGGGCAGCGGTACCGCTGCATTCCGTGTCTCTCGAAGGCGGCTGGTGGTCGCTCTGCGACAGGTTGCTAACGGAGCGCATGGAGCCGGCCGGGTAGTGTGCGCCGCTCCGGAGCGGTCCAACCAGCCGCACGCGCACGGACGCGCGCTGCTGAAGGACGCGCATCCCCGCAACACCATCAGCCACGACGACCGGTTCGCGGCTTTCGGGGATCTACTGGCTCGCGCGATCCAGCGAAGCGCGCGCTTCAGCACGATCGCGGAACTGGCCTCGTCGACCCTGCAGCAGCACACCTCGCAAGCCTCCGACGAATCTACGTTGAGCCATCGGACGTGAAAAGCACCACGCTGACCGGCGCTCCTTCGTCGGCCAATTGTCCGTGCCCGTCACTCCCACGGCGCATAAGAGCGGGGTGCGCCGACCTGAGAACGGCCGCGCACCCCGGGTCAATTGCCACTTAAGTCAGGCTCGCTGGCGCGCTATTCCATCCAGTTGGCGTCACCCACGTCTAGCGGGAAGTCCTGCGGAATGCAGTTATCACAGAGCATCGAGGTCCAGAATGCGGCGACCGGCTCGATCACGATGTTGTCGAAGTCGCTCTCCTGGCCAAAGACGGCGGCCGCGGTGGCATCCTCGAACGTGGCAATTGAGGCCGTGCAGGCATCCTGGTAGAAGCCCGACAGGTTGGTATTAGTGAGGCCGCAGCAACTGAGGCCTCCGAAATCGGCGCTGGGGAGGCTCGGGAGGCTGAAACAAACGAAAGTAGTTCCGCCCAAGCTAAGCAGCGT
>CAZDTB010000228.1:0-1324 GCA_964508075.1 uncultured Planctomycetales bacterium | reverse complement strand
CTCTTTAGTTTCCCAACTTTGAACATGTGTTCGATCTCCTTTTATCGCAAACTGAATTTCGTCCTTGACAAGTTCTGTTACGGTTAAGTCGCTTAGAACGCGAGCTGCAACTGCACCCGGAACATCAGGGCGTCGTCGTTTACGTTCGCCAGGCTCTTGTAGGAACTCGATATCGGCGCCTCGTCCACCTTGGTCACGTCGGCCTGAAGCTTCACGTTCTGACCATCCAGGTAGTAGTTCAGCCCCGCGGCATACTCCCACGCGGCATCTTGCCCGTTGGCGAGCGCCGAAATGGCGCCGACCCGCGCCACCGCTTCGAGCTTCTTCTCCAAGCCGGGAATCGGCAGGATATACCCCACCTGAAGGTACGCACCGTGCTGGAGGGTCGTGTCGCCCTGCCGCGTCATCAGCCACCAGTTCGCAAACGGCTGGCGACCTGCACGACGCGGGTCAACCGACCGCATGATGTATTCGGCCGTGGCCGAGAAGCCACAGTACTTGAACGCCGAGTCAACGCCGAATTGGTGGATCTGGCAGCCATTCGTGTTCGTCAGGCCGAACGCGCCCTGGCCGTATGCACGGCGGGGCAACGGGAACGGGATCCGTGTGGTGCGGGCATCATACTCGTCCTCGTTGAACGCGTAGTGGAGGCCGAAGTCGAGCGCCGGCGAGTCGTGGATTTCGATGTCCGACTGGCTCTTGAAATCGTTGCCGGGATCGTCACCCAGCGCGTGCCACACGAACCTGAACGCGAGCGCGGGATTGTTATCCAGTTCCGCTGGGTCGTTGGTGATGGTGCGCCCGCTGCCAAAGTTCTCCTCGTTCGCCAGCGAGTTGGTGACGTCCAAATACCAGGCTAACCGCTTGTCAAGCAGCTCACCCCAGAAGCGTGCGCCCAGATTGAAGCCAAGGCCGAATACCCCGTCGACCACCGGCCGCGACATGAACTGCAAGTTCTCATGCGCCGTGGTGTTAGCCCGGGTCGAAGCACTCTTGAATTTACCGACCCGGAAGTGCAGCTCATCACGGAACTTGTAGTCGATGTACGCCCAGGTCAGGATCGTGTCGTACCCGTTGGCCGCCTCCGAGCGCAAGTCGATCAAGTAGGTCAGATTCGGATCGAAAGCGTGGCCTCTGAAGCTGATGCGTAAGCGATTGAAATCGAAGCCGGTCCGATCGTTACGATGCAACCTCGGCTGCAGGTAGTGGTTGCGTTTCTGAGCCTCGTAGTGCGTCCAGCGGAACTGCATCAGACCACCGATCTTCATCAGGAAGTTCTCGTCGGAGCTCTTGATGAAGAAGCCCTTGTCGTAACCCGCCTGCA
>CAZDTB010000227.1:0-7697 GCA_964508075.1 uncultured Planctomycetales bacterium | reverse complement strand
CTGGAATCCGTCCGCCTGAGCTTGAAGGTGGACGGCAGCGACGACGTGGCGGCGGTCGACAACATTCTCATCACCGCCAGCGGCACTCCCGGCTCCGACGTGACGATCACGGGCCCCAGCAACCAGATGATCTGTGAACAAGACCCGGTCACGTTTCAGGTCACCGCAAGCGGCGGGCCGGCGTTAGGGTACCAGTGGCGCCACGACGGACAGATCATCCCCGGGGCGACGGAGGCTTCGTACACCATCGACTCCGTGTCGACCTGGGATGGTGGCCTCTACGACGTCGTGGTCACGAACTGCTATGACTGGACGTTCAGCAACCCTGCCGCGCTCAGCGTCTTAGGCCACCCCATGATCACGGCGTGGTCGTCGGACCGGACGGTCGCCGCCGGCAGCCGCGTGGTGTTTGACGTCACCGCACTGGGGGCCGACCCACTGAGCTACACCTGGTTCTACCTGGTGGACCCCGAGGCGACGCCGGTCGAGCTGGGCCATGGGCAAACGTATATCATTGACTCGGCGTCGGCCGAAGACACTGGCTGGTACGACGTCGTGGTGACGGATGCGTACGGCTGTTCCACCCACTTGGAGCAGCCGGTGATGCTGGCAGTAGCCTACACGCGTAGCGAGGACGACTTCGATGACTATGACGCCGGAAGTGATCTGGATGGGCTGGGCGGATGGGAGGGCTGGGAAGGTGGACACTCCGGCGACACGGAAGTGACCGACGAGTTCGCGCACAGCCCGCCGAATTCGGCGGCCGTCTACGGCGCCGCGGATATCGTGCACCAGTTCTCGGGGCAGACTTCAGGTCAGCGGACCTTTGCGATCTGGACCTACGTCCCCAGTTCCTTTGCCGGCGATTCCTACTTCATCCTGCTGAACACCTATGAGATAGGCGCGTACAACTGGTCGACCCAGGTTAGGTTCGACCGTGACCTCGAGGTCGTGGCGTCCGATTTCGACGGCGCGCAGTTGGCCTTGATCTTCGATGAGTGGGTCGAGTTGCGCGTCGAGATCGATCTCGACGTGGACTGGCAGGAGATCTACTACGGCGGCGAACTGCTGGTCGATAAGAGCTGGACGGACGGGGTCAGCGGAGGCGGCGCGCTAAACATCGCGGCTGTCGACCTGTTTGCCGGCGGTTCCAGCCCCGTTTACTACGACGATATGTGGCTGGATGCGCCCTCGGGCGCGTGCTGTTTCCCCAGCGGTTCGTGCCATGACGTCATCGCGGAAGGCGACTGCGTCAGCGTTGGCGGTGAGTGGCAAGGCCAGGGCAGCACCTGTGAGACCGCCGGCTGTCCGCAGCCGTCCGGAGCCTGCTGCTTGCCCGACGGGTCGTGCATGGACGTCTCGCCGGAGGAGTGCGACTTCCAGGGCGGCGTTTACCAAGGCGACGGGACCGCCTGCGGTTCTGCCGACTGCCCCCAGCCGCCGGCCGCCTGCTGTGTTGAGTACAGTGTGTGCTATGAGCTCACGGAGAGCGAGTGCACCGGCGCCGGCGGCATTTGGTACGCCGGTGAGACCTGCGAGGCCGTCGCGTGTCCGCATGACTGTAACGACAACGGGATTCCGGACTCGGAGGATATCGCCGCCTGCGACGGCAGCGCGTGGTGCAGCGACTGCGACGAGAACGGTGTGCCGGACCAATGTGACATCGCCGACGGCTGGAGCCTGGACTGCAACGACAACGGCTTCCCGGACGAGTGTGACATCGCGGACGGCACGAGTCAGGACTGCCAGCCCAACGGCGTGCCCGACGAGTGCGACATCGCCGACGGCACAAGTGAGGACGCCAACGACAACGGCATCCCCGACGAGTGCGACTGCCCGGGCGACCTCGATGGCGACTGGGACATCGATCTGGCGGACTTGGCGCAACTGCTGTCGAACTACGGCACCATCAGCGGTGCTGGCTACGGAGACGGTGACCTCGACGCCGACGGGGACGTTGACCTTGGCGACTTGGCGGCTCTGCTCGCCGTTTACGGCACCACGTGTCTGTAGTCGAATCAAACGACACGAGCAACCACACGAGCGCCGCGGTTTGAAACACTGCGGCGCTCTTGCTTTACAGCCGGTCAGCCTACTCCCCTGCCCGCGAGCAGGGCCCCCGCATAGCCGGAGCGACAGAGAGTTCTGATAGGCGCTCTTATTTCACGATCCAGATTCCGCTGGATTTGCAGCCGCCGAAGTCGCGGACAACCTTGTGTGCCACGCTTCCGCGCAGCAGCTCCCCTATGCGTGAACGCCGCTTGCTCCCCAGCACGACCACGTCATACGCCCCTGCTTCGGCCTCCTGGCAGATGGCCAGCGCCACGTTTCGATCTTCAACCGCGGCCACCTTGGTTCGAATTGTGGTGCCGTTCTCGCGAATGCCTTTCTGCCTCAGGGTCTGCTTGGCCGAAGCGAAGATCTCTTTCTCGACCCTCTTCCGGTCGTTCTCTACCCAGCGGTCACGCCCCTCTTTCAATATCTGTGCAAGTCGGGCATCGTCAATCCAAGTGTCCAACCCCTTGTCTTTCGAAAACCTGGAAGGGACTGCGAGCGCATGAAAGAGCGTGATCTCATACGCGGGGGATCCGCGCAGAACCTCCGCGGCGTATGCCACGGCTCTTGCGGACAAGTCCGAGGCATCTACCGGCAGTAGAATCCTCAGTTTGACGGGCACACCCGTTTCTGCGCGTTGTGCGTCCCCGACGCGTACCCGTGCCAGCGCTGAGCCCGCTAGCCGGTGCGGCTCTCACCCATACGGCAACTCAGGGTCTTTAGTCATCTCGTGCACGATGTGCTCGGCAAGCGACGCAGTGGTCCTGAGGTCAAAATCTAGAGGGTCGCCGGCGTATGAAGCGCGCTGGGCAATCAAAGTCGTTACCGTTCCGGTTCCCCCGTGGGGCGCCGGTACGGACTCTTCGCGCACTAGACTACCCGGAAGACGGCCCAGATCTCTGGCCAGCAGTATGAGCACTTGCGTGCAGGAGCACGCTGCCTCCTCGATCGCATTCGAAATGTCCCTCCTATCCGGTGCCGTCTCAACCGAATCACCCCGATCCGCGAGTCTGTCGATGATGTGCAGACCAAGCCCAAGATCTCTCTGCAACAAGCCCTTCTCCGCCACAAGAACTGTTTTCTCACCATCGCGTTTTGTGAGGCAGATTCTACCCATCGATGTTGAGGGCGCTCGCCGCTGCTTGTTCCGTGGACGACGCGGCATCTGAGGCCGAAACGCCGCGTCGACGATATCGACAATCTCGGTGTCAGCGAACGGGTCTACGGCGTAATAGAAGATCTTCTCTTCTCGGTAGGTCGATTCCCATTTGCAGGCGCGAGAGGCAAGGACCACAGTCTTCATCGACGGCGTAGCAGCCTTGATGCGCGCCACGAGTTCCGGGCCATGTTCGCCGAACGAGTCCGCATGCATCATCAGCACGTTGCAGTCGGGATTCTGTTGGAGGGCCGGGCCCACGCTGCCCAGGTTCTCGGCGATGGTGACATGACAGCCCAGAGACTGGAGCTGGGCGGATTGCTCGCGCGCCAGGGCCTGGTCCGCATTGGCAAGAATCACACGTCTGAGCTTGCAGTTCTTGGCCTCCTCTTCAAACCGTGTCGGACGTACGCAGGCAATCCATCCGTTTCCACACGGATCGTCCCACAACAGTGTCGGACACTCGAGCAGCAAGTCATTGCTCGCGACAACCTCGCCGGTAACCGGTGATGGCACGGTGAAGTGCAAACTGCCCTTGATTGTCGCCCCCGCCAGCGGCAACCCCTGGTAAACGTTCCAGCCGACTCGCGGAGTCCAAACAGCCTCAACGGTCCCACCCTGGGCACGTGGCAGCATGGCACCGATGCGCAGGGCTCCGCCCTTCACCGGTTGATACCACGATTCGTCCCAATAGCGGAACTCGGTCGTCGCGGGGATCCATGACTGAAGCCTTGGCGGGGCGAGTTCGGACTCTCTCTCCTTCTTGATCTCCCGGGGTTTCAGCACTCTTCGGACAGCGCGCGTGATCGCTTTGGGTGTGAAGGGTTTTGTAACGTAGTCCACTGCGCCGAGCTGCATCGCCGATGCCGCACTCGCTACGCTCGGATACCCGGTGATAATGATCACGGGCAAGTTTTGCTTACTCTTGCGCAGTCTCTCGAGGAACTCGATCCCATCCATCTGTGGCATTCTGATATCGAGCAGGATGGCGGCGTAGTCATTCTTTGCGGCCAAGCTCAGTCCCTCGCCAGCGTCGTTGGTGGTTTCCACCCGGAATCCTTCGGGTGTCAATATCCGCTGACAACCTCGACAAATTGAGTCCTCGTCATCCACCACAAGCAATGTCGTATCATTGAACATGGCTCTGCTCCTGCTGTCGTCGTTCAGGCTTGTCGCTAGTGTAGTGTCTCACAAATACGATACCGTGGTGGGGCAGGCCTCCGTGCCTGTCACGGCGGGCAGGGACGCCCGCCCCACCTCTACAGAAGGTTGCTTGTTTCTGAGACAGTACACTAGTACGTACCGGCAGTGTTCGTGCCAAGTGGCATATCCGAACGCTGGAGGTAGCCCCTGCACGCCCACCGGTGTTCGAGCGCGCCCTGACGCAGAGAGCACTTCCAGCACAACTGCCGGCACCACGGCGTCCGAGACGCGTGCGTACTGAGCGCGACGGGCCTGTCTCCATCTCAACCGTTCCGCTGCGTGCTTCGGGATGCATTACGCTACGCGGAAAGCAGCGGCGTTCCCCAACTGCGGGGGCTTATGCAACAGAACCGCACGGTGTACGAAGCGGTCTCTGAAGGTTCGTATGACCGGTACCTTCGGGCCCCGTTGCTGCTGGGGACTGGTCGCCTCAAAACTTGCTGCCGCCGGAGGCGCCGCTTTGCATGCTTACAGCCAGCCCTCGAGCTTCTCGGGCGGCAGCAGCTCTCGAATAGCCTGCGAGATTTTTTCCGGCGTAAACGGCTTGGTAATGTACTCCGTCGCGCCTAAGCGCTTCGCCGACGCCTCGCTCTCCGGGCTCGGATAGCCGGTAATGATGATGACCGGAATATCCGGCTTCGTTTCGCGCAGCTCCTCCAGGAACTGAATGCCGTCCATATCCGGCATTTTGATGTCGAGCAGCACGGCATCGTAGTCCCACTCTCTGGCGAGGCTCAGTCCCTCGTTGGGATCGGTGCTCGTCCGGACCCGGAACCCCTCGCGTGCTAAAAGGCGCCGGCAACCCCGGCACACGACGTCCTCGTCATCTACGACCAGCAATCTTGTGTCATCTATCATGGCTCGGCTCCACTAATACCTGCCTACGTTTTTCCCTAGTGCAGGCGGGCACATACCGTGCCAAGTAGCATGCGCGAGCCGCGAAGATCACACCGAAATACGTTTACTGGAGCCGAACTTGATCATGCGCAGGGGTTCGTCAGCGACGCGATCCACAGCCGAACTGTCAGCCCATCGACGCCATTCGGAGCCAAGCCGGCCGAGAATACAACTACCTGTTCCACAATGACTTGCGACACGACCACGCACCATTTGAGCCACGGGCAGGTGCGCGCGTACCGTTCACGGGGCGAAGCGCATCTCGGTGGCTGTGTTCTGGGCTCCGCCGGGCATTTGAATTCCGTAGACGGCGAGCCCCGATAACGCTCTGCACTGCAAGTACTGTGTATGGTCGGATCATACAGTGTATGCGGGCGACTCCGGCGGGCGTGTGGGAAAGGTGGGCCTGAGACTGGTTCCGGCGGCCGCCTGAAGGTAATGCACAGTCGTCAGGAGACCGTGTCGGAGCTCAGGCCATACCTCCGCATGAGTGCGTGGAAGTTGGTGCGCTGCATGCCGACGTCTTCCGCTGCTCGGCTGACGTTTCCTCCAGAGCGCTGCAGCGTCTCGATCAGGAATCGGCGTTCCAGCTCCTGGCCAGCCGCGTCCCGCACCTCTTGCTTGAGCCTCTTGAAGTCATCCCAGCTTCGAGGAAGCTGCGTGACGGACGACTGCGCCGGAGTGTCACGGATCTCCGGCGGCAAGTGTCTTAATTCGATGTTATCCGAGTCACATAGAATGGCGACTCGTTCCACGATGTTCCGAAGCTCACGCACGTTTCCAGGCCAGCGGCAGCTCTCCAGCCGAGCCATCGCCTCCGGGGTGAAACTCTTCATTGGGACTTTGTTCCGCTTGCAGTAGCGCCCCAGAAACGCCGTCGCGAGCATCGGAATGTCGCCGTGTCGTTCGCGGAGTGGGGGTAGATAGATCGGCACCACGTTGAGGCGGTAATACAAATCCTCCCGAAAAGCACCCTCGGTCACCATCTCTGCCAGGTCTTGATTGGTCGCTGCGATCAAGCGAACGTCGAAGGGAAGCTCATGAGTACCGCCAATGGGACGTACGCTCCGTTCCTGCAAGGCGCGAAGGAGCTTGGGTTGCAGCTCTAGCGGTAGCTCTCCTATCTCGTCGAGCAAGACCGTTCCGCCGTTTGCCTGAACAAAGATCCCCTGCTTTGTCGATCTCGCATCCGTAAACGCACCCTTGACGTGGCCAAAGAACTCGCTTTCCAGCAGATTAAGCGGTAGCGCCGCACAGTTCACTGCCAAGAATGGTTTGTTGTTTCTTGAGCTTTGCCGATGCAAGGCCCGGGCGATGAGCTCCTTGCCCGTCCCCGACTCTCCCATAATGAGCACGCTCGCGTCGTTTTCAGACATCCGTTTGAGCAGGTCATATACTTTCTTCATCGCCGTGCTCGACCCGATGATCTCGTTTCCGCAAGCATCGGTGCGTGCGATGGCCTCCCGCAGGCGTTTGACCTCATCCTTGAGATTTCGGTGAACAACGGCGCGCTCTAGCGCGAGCGCGAGCGTCTCGAGATCAAATGGCTTGGTAATGAAATCGTAGGCTCCCGCGCGTATCGAGGCGATTGCGGTTTCCATACTCCCAAAAGCTGTGATGACAAGGACCGGCAGGTCCGGACGATTCTTCGCCACGCGTTGGCAGAAATCCACGCCATTTAGCCCTGGCATATTGAGATCGGTGACCACTGCGCTGAAGTCTTCTGCCAGTAGAAGATCCAGCGCCTCATCAGCGCTCGTCAACCACTGAACCCGAAAACCCCACCCGCGCAACCCTTTTTCAAGCAACACACACATGTCCTGATCGTCATCGATGATCAATACTCGCGCTTCCATTAAATGACTTCCTTTGGTAAAAATATCGAAAACCGACTGCCCTGACCGATCGTGCTGGTGACATCAATCCAACCACCATGATCGCGGATGATGCCGTGAGCGATTGACAGGCCAAGTCCCGTGCCCTGGCCGACTTCCTTGGTCGTGAAAAAAGGATCAAAGATATGCGCGAGGTTATCTTCGGGTATGCCTTCACCCTCATCTTCTATCGTTATGCAGCAATAGTCTTGTCCTGATCCGCCAATGGTTTGTGGGGGATTTGTTCGTGTGGTGCAGATGCCAATGGTGATTTTTCCACCGCTGGGCATGGCATGTATCCCGTTGGTGATAAGATTTGTTAGCACCTGCTGGATTTGATTACTATCCGCAAAGATACTCGACTGACCATCTTGCAGAATATCGATCTGGACCTGGTGTTTTTTTGCCAAGGACTCGATCATCGGTACTGTTTCGAGGACTAGCTGTTCGAGTTGAACCAGCGCCTTCTTCGGCTCCTTGATGAACTCATCGACCCTGTTGTTTTTCATCAG
>CAZDTB010000226.1:0-7720 GCA_964508075.1 uncultured Planctomycetales bacterium | reverse complement strand
TCGACGGGCGGGTCAAAGCCCGCCGGGAAGTCTGTGATCCAGCCGTCATCGTCGAGCGGCATGAGGTTGCGATAGCCGTCCACCAGACGTGCGGCCTCCGTCGCCACGCCCACCGCCCCCGCTGCGATCATGTGGACTGCATCAGCCGCCAGGCCAAGCGACTGCCGCGACCCGCGTACCTCTTCGAGCAGCATAAGTGCCGTCGCGCGGTCCAGCTCGCCGCCCGCGGCGAGCGCCGTTTGCAGCTCGTCAATTTCTGTGTCACTCAGTGCCATTCGACCTGCTCAGAATCACGGCATAAACGCGTTAGGCTCTCCGCCGAGCTGCTCTTCCTCAACCTCGCAGCTTGACGCCCGGCCCGTGGACCGGAGCGGGAACCAAACCGGCCGCGATGTTGGCCTGCATCCGCGCGCGGCGGGCGTCAATCAGCTCGTTCACGCCGATGCCCTGGACAAACGCGTCCCATTCGTCGTGTAGCCTGGACGCGTCGGCCTTCGCGGCCTTGGCATCTTTGTAGCGAGCTTCCGCGTTCGTTCGCTGGGTTTCCAGTGGTATGAGCTTCGCTTTGATCTGCGTTTCGAGATCCACGCGCGCCTTCTCAGACCACGCGATCGCGTCGGCGCATAGCTTGTGCTTTTTTACCAGCTCGTCCTGAAGGTTCTCGACGTTACCGGCGAGCTGCTCGCAGTCACGCAGGCGGCCGAGCAGCGTTTGGAGTTCCGGCAGCTCGGCGGCCTCGACGCCGAGCTGCGCCATGAGGTCGACCAACCGATCTTCATCGCCTTCCGCCGGCCGCGAAGATCTCAACAGCAGCTCCCGAAACCCCTCCGCTGCCACCGCGCGCTTCTCGGCCAGGCGCGCTGTGACCCTGTCGGCTAGATTCTGTGTCATCGCTTGTCTATCTCCTATTCAAGTTCAAGCCGACCTGCGGTCGGCAACACCGGTTATCCTCGATCAGTGGTCTACTGCAATGCCGTACTGCGTGCTCTCTTTTTCGGTCAGCGGTTTCTGCTTCGCATCGCGCAGGGCCGTGTGCACCCAGGCGTGCTCAGAGCAGATCGTCATCTTGCTGGGGTCCCTCAGCTCCGCGGCGTAGCTCTTCCTAGCCACGGCGATGATCGTTGCGCGGTCCTGAGTCCCTGCGGATGTGCCTGCCGGAGAACGATGCGACCGCGTTCGCCCGCCTTTGCCCGGCGTTTCGAGGCCGATGCCGTACTGCCTGATTTCCTCGTCGATCAGCGGTTTCTGCTTCGCATCGCGCAGGGCCGTGTGCACCCACGCCTGTTCCGAACAGATCAGCGGCTTGCCGGCGTTGGCGGTTTCCTGGGCATAGCTCATCTTGGCAGCGCCGATGATCGTTGCGCGGCCCTGGCCGCGTGTACCGCTCGACTGGTGCCGACCGCCACGGCCCACTGTCGCATCGGTGATACCGTAGCGCACAATTTCGCCGTCCGTCAACGAACTATATCCGGCATCGCGCAGGGCCGTGTGCACCCAGCTCCGTTCCGAACAGAAGATGGACTTCCCGGGGCCTATCTCAGCGGCATAAGTCTTCTTCGCCGCGGCGATTACTGCACTCCGTTGGCTGGTCATCAGTCCGGTGTGCGCGCTGGAGGTTCGCTGGCTCATTGTGTTCGGGTTTTCGATCAGGAAACTGCCGACGATCTCGCGCGGCGTCAGACCTTGCTCGATCGAGTTGACAATACTCCCCAGTTCCACGAGCACCCGCGCATCGTCATCTGCGAACGCCACCCCGACGGCGTTGATCAGCTCTTCGCTCATCGCTTCTCGAAAGAGCACCCAGTTCGCGCGCGCGGCGAATTCCTCGATCGCACCGATGACCTCGGCTGTCGCCCCGGCATCTGCAGCCTGCTCTATAGGTAGCGCCTGCGCGGCCAGGATGGTAGCATACATACGGTTCCTTTCTTGTACCGCGGCCAGGAGCGGCCGCACACCTGTCATCGCCGGCTCGTTGGTGAGCGCCACCGGCCCTAGCGCTTCGATTGCGCTGTGCGTATCGTCCGTCCAGTAGATCACTGGCGAGTGGTAGGCATACTCGCCAGCCGCGACCAGCTCGCGCGCCCGCGGCGTCCATTCGACACCCACGGCCCACAATCCATCCGGGCGCACCTGCAAGCCGGCGACCCACCCTGCCGCTGGCGACAATCCATCGAGCCGCCGGTTGAACCGGGCCAAGCTCTGGTGCTCATAGTCAATGGACAGTCGCCGGCCGCCCGCGTGAAATGCCGCGATCGCCTGGTCGGCCATGTCACGCGTGAAAACAAAACTACCACCGGCCACGGCCCGCTCGGCCTCGACCCAGCCGAACGGAATCAAGAGGAATTCGCTGACCGGCTCGCCACCGGTCTTTGCGACCGTGAGTGTTTGGCTGATCGTCATGCAGCTACCTCAGTTGCCGTGTCGCCCACGGCGTCAGACGGTCACCGCGACCTTGTCTTCCACGCCGTCGCACTGTACCTTGGGTGTTGCAGTGGTTTCACTTTCGCCGCTCGGCTGGCCGGTGACGCCGGCCGGGCGGTTGCTTTCTGCCTCAGCTTCATCATCCTCCGCGACGTTGGCTTCCGCCAAGAACTTACTCCACCGGGCGTTTGGGTCCGCCAGGTTCGATCGTAGCGCGCTCGCAAACCCTGCGTCAGCCCTACGAAGAAGCAATGTGATCGCGTCGATATCAACGACTTTGTTGGCGGCACTTGTTGCACGGGCGTCGTCATCGATTCGAGACTTCACCCCATCGTTAGCCCTGTCCGCCGCGGCCCGTGCCGCGCGGACCGCGGCCACTCGCTCCGACTCATACTTCTGGATGATCGCGAGCGGCTCGTGCGCCGCCGCCAGGTGGCGCACCGCAGCTTGTATAATGACCCAGACCGGTGACAGCGACTTCGTCTGGGTCGCCAGCCCGTGAACGATCTCCCACAGTTCCGGCGATAGCATCAGCAGCCGGCTCTGGTTCACAGCGCCGAACCAACCCGCCAGCCCATCCTGCAGTTCCTCGACGAACTCACCCGCCTGCCCGAGCTCCGCCGCACCGGCGCGCCGCCGGCATTCCCAATCATCCGGAACACTCACATCGACCTCGGAGAACGTGAGCGCATCCAACGTCTCGCCAACCGCGTTCAGCCGACAGCCGAGGCGCATCAGGTGTCGATGCACGGCTGCACCAAACACGTCGAGCTCTGGCACGTCGCCCTCCACCGCGAAACCCCGCCCGTAGTTCACGACATCCTCCATAAGCTCGTCTGGCCCTAGATCCTCCATAAGCTCGTCTGGCCCTAGATCCTCCATGGGCTGTGTCTCTCTCTCGTTCTGCGCTCCAGCCATCGTCCTATCTCCCTATTCCGCCTTCCGGTCGCCGGCCCCGACGTGTCACGCGACACGCCGCCGCCGGCGGTTGTCACCTTTTCGACTTCGGAACGCTCGCCTCCGCCAGATTCAAGATCAGTAAATCGTCAACGGTTCGTACCTCGTAACGGCCCGCCGTCTCGGGTCCCGGCGCAAGGCCAAGCGCGCGGACCGCCGGCGCCATGTTGATGCGCCGTCGGCGCGGATCGGCCTTGCCGCGCTTACGCACAAGCGGACGCACACGAATACAAAGGTCGTCCTCTTTCTCGCGCGGTCGGCGTAGCCCCACGCGGAACTTCGCTTCGTGGTCGGCGAGCAATACGACCACGTCGGTGATCTTCACGAGCGCGAGATCTTCTGCGTAAATGGTCAAGCATCCCTGCCGTGACAGGCTCGCCGTACCCGGCGTGAGCGGGTCAACAGGAAGACCGGTACGACTTGGAGGTACGACTTCAAACGCCACAGCAGCAACCCGCCTTTCCTGGGAGCACGTGCTGGCAACATTCAATGCAGCGTAATCCGCCGGCCGGCGGGCGGGCTATTATCACACCCGCCCGCGGGCCGACAGCGCTGTCAATGAACTAGCACCGGCACGCAATCCTCTGTATTCGCCGCGCTCTCGACGCGGCCCGACGCGGACCCCCGAAGGCCCGCGATAGTACGCAATCCGACGCTGCGCCCAGCCAGAACCGCCAGGCCAGGCGCAGCGTGGGGCGGCCAGCCAAGCGCGAATCGCAACACGGCCCGCACGCCTCTGTGGAGATCTCGACGGCCGACACTTGTGCCGGCCGGATGTCGAAAACAGCGTCGCACCGGGCGGGTGGCAGCTCGGTGCGACGCGAGTCGAATCCCCCAGGTCCGCCGAAACGGTCTTGGAGCCTTGCTCGCCAGTACATTCCCCCGACCCCCGCCGTCGAGCGCGGTTCGGTCGAGGCTTACGCGGGGGCGTTTTCTGGCTCAAGCGCTTGCCGTCCACGACCCCCGAACCTCCGCTCCGCGTATCCGGTGACTTGACCGCGAGCGGCGACGTGCGAAACGCGAGCGCATGCTTCTTGAAACACTCGAAGCACAGCCTCACCCAGATATCCAAATTCGCCCGGCGCACCTCGAAGCCCGCCGGCTCAGCTCCGCACACTTCGCACGCGATCATTCTGAAGACCCCCCTTCCGACCACGTCGGCAGCAACCCGCCGACGAACTCACCGAAGTCTGCCCGGCACAACGCCTGGCACCGGCCTGTCGAGTAGAGCACCATGTGCGAAGCCGGCCGGCCGCACTGCTCACAAGCTGCTGCCGCTTTGATTCCATGACGGCGGGCGACGGAGAGCGGCAATCCGAATGCGTAGAGCACGGCTGCCGCCGCCCGGCCGCGTACCGACGCGCCGAGCTGCCTGATGTAGCGCCGACGCCGGGCCACATACCGCCGGAAACTCGACGGCGCCGTGTACCGCCCCAAGTTCCACTTGCTGTAGATCTCTGACGCGCTCTGCGCGCCGGTATCGATCGCGGCGTCAACGCGCGCCTTGAGCGACGGGCGGATCCGCTGGTACCAAGATGTCCGCGGTCGTTTCGCCATAGCAGCTACACCACCCTCGCATGCAGCAGCTCGCCGCCGGCTTGTTCGTCGATCACGATCGCGACGGACTTGCCGAAGGTCATCTCGAGCGCCTCTTGCAGGACGTCGACGTCGATCAGCTTGGTGAGCTTCGGCGCCCCGCCGGGCGGCAGGCTGATGTCGATCGCGAGCTTGAGCACGTCGAGCGCGAAGCCCAGGCGGCCGTAGCCGACCACGTTGGCCAGGTCGCGCAGCCAGCGCGCGGCGCGCGGGGCGAGGATGCGCACGCGCTCGTTCTGGACGATCTTGACGATGTCCTCGACCGTAAACAGGCCGCCGTCCTCGTCGAGCGCGCACTCGGCATCGATGTCGAGCACGGGCTTGAGCCGCCGGGCAAGCTGGGGCTCGATCACGGTCTTGGCGTCGGCCCGGCTGGCCTCGATCAACTGCTTGAAACGGTGGTCGCCGAACAGGATGATCGGGATGCCGCGGCGGCCGGAGGCGTCGGAGATGTCGTGGATGTCGCGCAGCATCTCCAGGCCGGCCCTGTTCAACTTCTGGCATTCGTCGATCACGAGCACGGTCGAGCCGTGCTTGCGGAGCCAGCCCTTGATTTCGAGCAGGCGCTTGCGGTGCGGGGCGTGGACCTGCGGGCGCAGGCCGTCGATCGCGTTGCAGAGCAGGATCGTCACGCCGCGATCGTCGCGGTGGGCCTCGTCGGGGCGGATGATCACCACGCCGCCGCGATCGGCCGCGAAGGCGCGGACGTGGGCGCTCTTGCCGACGCCGGGCGAGCCGATGATCACGGGCATCCAGTTGCGGCGAATGCCGGTGCGGATCGTGCCGAAGATCTTCCCGGTCATGCCGATCTGGGCGTGCGCGCGAAACTCGAAGCGCCCGCGTTTCTCGCGCTCGTCGGCCAGGAACTGGTCGATCTTGCGGAGCACGGCGTCGCGGTTGCCCTTGTACGTGTCGTGGCGGATGTTGTGGATCGTCGAAGGCGGCAGGCCGATCATCTCGGCCAGGCGCTGCCAGCTCAGCGGTTTTCCGGCGCTGAGCGGGTTGTCGTCACGATACGCCTTGAGATCGTCGATGATCTGGCGCCGGAGCTCGGCCGTGATCTCCTGGTCATCCTTGACCATTCTGTAATCCACTCTTCCCTGCTGGTGCAGGGCCTCGAAGCCGTGGCCCTCCGTGGGCGGCTGGGTTGAATCCGTGCTCATCCGGCCGCCTCCGTTTCGTAGTTCAGCCGCTCCCAGCCGGTCCTGGGGCGCTGCGCGGTCTGCTGCTGCTGCTCCTCGGACTCGGCCAGCGCGGCGAGCTTGTCGAAGCCGCTTTGACGGGGTTTCGACGCGGCTTCGCCGCGGATTCGAGACTTGCGATCGGAAACCTCGGAGGCGGCCAGCTTGTGGGCGGCGGCGACTAGGTCCGGCCGGACGATCGTGACTTCCGGCGGCTGTGGCGCGGGGAGCGCCTTGCGCTGTTCGGACTCGCGGGCCAACGCGTGGCGACGCTTGGTCGCGAGGATCTGGGCGATGGGCGTCTCGCGGAGATAGTCACGAGCCTTGGCCGCCTGCTTGTGGACGCGGCGATAACGGGCCTGGAGCCGGGCCGCCTCGGCGCGGTCCTCCTGCGACGCGCCGCCGAGCTGGCGGTTGGTCGCATAGCAGACCGGCGTGCCGTCGAGCTCGCAGACCGTGACGCGATCGACCCGCTCGGGATCGATCAGCAGGTAATAGCGCTCGCCCCTCAGGCGCCAGACCGCTTCGTCCCATTTACCGTAGAGGATGTGCTTCCAGCGGAAACCATGCGACGTGCGTTTGACCGGGCCGACTGTGCGATAACACAGCAGGTCCAGCGTATCCGGATCGATGCAGCGCACCGGGCCGCGGTAGTGCCCGAAGACCAGGTTCGGCGAGAGGCCGCGCGTGCCCCTGCCGCTCTGCTCGGTCGCGTGGTATTCGTCGAGCCAGATCCGCAGATATTCGCGGACCTGGCCCTCGGTGGGCAGATCGTCGATGCGCTCTTTGATCTCGCGCTCGTGGCCCTCGGGGCGCTCGGCCGGCGAGCCGCCGCAGAAGTACCAGAGCCAGCGGTCGAAGCCCTCCTTGAGCTTGTCCCAAATGGATTCGAGCGGCTTGGCCCAGCCGTGGTAGGGGATGCTGCTGTGCAACGTGACGCCAAGCTGAGCGAAGACGCTGCCGATGCGCCGGTCGGCCATGTATTTCTTTTGCCAGCCGGAGCCGCGACGCGAGCCGAGCGCGGCCTTGTAGGCCTCACCGTTGTCGGCGATCACGTCGGTCGGCGCGCCCCAGTCGCGCAGGGCCTGCTTGATGCCGGCCAGGATGCCGTCGCTGTACTCGGTGCTGCGCACATCGAGACGTAGCGCGCGACTGCGCAGATCGAGCACGCCGGTGGCCACCAGCCGGGCCGGGCGCCATTCGCGGCGGGCGTCGGGCACGCGGCACTTGAAGTCGAGCGTGCGGCCGTCGAGGCACCACCATTCACCGGCGAGTATGCTCTCGAAGTCGCGCGCGGACTTGGGGACACAATCAGCCTCGAAGCGCTTGGGGCCGCGGCGGGCCAGCGTGAGCGTGGCGGGATGCAGCTCGGCGCGGACGCGCTGACGAATCGTCGCTTCGGACGGCCAGGTCCAGCCGTGCTCGGCCGCCTCGCCGGCGACGAACGCATGGCACTTGCTGAGCTTGAGGCCGTTGTCGTGCAGGTAGAGCGAGCGGAAGAGTTCCCAAGCTTCGGAGCTGACCTCTTTCACGCCGCTGCCGCGCGGCCGCCCCCGCCGCGGAAT
>CAZDTB010000225.1:7081-7729 GCA_964508075.1 uncultured Planctomycetales bacterium | reverse complement strand
GGACTGGTACGGTGATCCTCGAGGTGGTGACGCCGAACGGTAACGCCCAGGCGTTGTACACGTACGTGCCGCCAGATGTGCCGTCGATCGGTTTCGTCTCGCCGACCAGCGGACCGGCGGCGGGCGGCACGGTGGTGACGGTCACCGGGACCGGCTTCACGGGTACGTCGGGCGTGACGTTCGGTGGCACCGCAGGCACGGACGTGACCGTGCTGAGCGATACGAGGTTGCAAGTGGTGACGCCGGCGCATGCCGCTGGCACGGTGCCGATGGTGGTGACGACTCCCGGTGGCACGGCTGCGGCCCTGTACACCTACTACTAAGAGTCTCTAACGCAAGAGTCTCTGACACAACTGGGTGGCTCGCGCGTCCTGCCCGAGATTCACGGGCGGGACGCCGACGCCACCCTGTTTCTGTTAGGCGTTCTGAGTTTCGACCATCGCCAGAATTGCACCGCCCAACCGCGGAACGGCTGCTGAGGCAAAGGGAATCTGACGCCCTTCGGCGCACAGGCGATCTGCCACTTTCCCCTATCCACGAGCGGCACCAGCGGGTCGTCGGCCAGCCACCTCCGCGGCCGAAACCAGCGCTGCTCACCGCCGCAGCTTCACGAGCCAGTCGGTCAGAGCTGACTGAACCGTCTCGATC
>CAZDTB010000225.1:0-7071 GCA_964508075.1 uncultured Planctomycetales bacterium | reverse complement strand
CAGCACCTCGCCCGCCTTCGGGCCCTCCAGCTGAACCGTCTCGATCTCCAGCTCCAGAAAGGCCTTGATCACGTCGAGATTGGTCGTGGTATGGCGTGACAGGCCCACCGTTCGGAACGTGCCGCCGCCGGCCAGCGCGAATGGAATCAGGAGCTGGTCCGCCAGATGCTCCCCGACCGGGGCGGCTGACTTCAGGTAGCGGCGCGCCTGCTCGACGGCATCACGCGCGACGGCTTCGGCGGGAATCCCGCGGGAGCCGAACGCGGCAACCACCTCGGTGATGTGCTCGCTCTCCAGCTCGATCAGGACGACGTTCCCCGGACCCCGCGCTCCGGCCACTTCCTCCACCACCAGATCCGCCGCGTCCCCGCCCAACTCGGCCTCAATCACGCGCAGCTCGCGTTCGGCAATCGCCCGTGGCAGACGGGCAACCACGGCCCGGGCTCGCTTGCCGAGCAGCTCCCCGCGTTCGAGGAGCTCAATCTGTTGCCAGGTGTCGGTGGGTTCGACCGTCACGTGAAACATCCCGCCGCCGGCCGGATAAAAGCCGGGGCGAACGAGCCGCGCCTCGATCTTCGGCCCCATGCGGGTTACCACTGGAGCGAAGGTCTTGGCCAGGAAATCAAAGGGCGGCGCATAGGGGTTGTGCGTGCCGCCTTCGAGCGTCAGCCGCGACGGTCCCGCAGCCCGCAGCAATGCCGGGAGCACGGTTTGCAGCACGAGCGTGGCACTGCCGGCGGTGCCGATCGCAAAGTGGTACTCGCCGGCCGCAACCTCTCCGGGAACGAACGTCAGTTCGGTCGAGTGCATCTCTGCTCCCCGGACGTTCGCCTGCCCCACCTGCGCCGCTGCCTGCACGGCCGTCAAATGTTGCCGCAGCAATCCCGGCTTGCGGCGTCCGGCACGGATCCGCTCGATACGAAACGGCGTGCCCGTCACCAATGAAAGCGTGAGCGCTGAGCGGAGGACCTGACCGCCACCTTCTCCTTGGGACCCGTCAATGGTGACCATCAGCGAATCTGTCCTTTGGAGCTCTGCCCGCGTGAAAGCAGGCGGGCGGTCGCGTTCCGCTGTGCGGACCACGGCACAGTCACATCCCATTCTGCGGATTCTGCCCCCACATCAGCTTGCGGCGCAGGGTGTGCCAGACCGAGTGGCGCGGGTTGCGGACGAGCAGAAAGTCGGCGGGGTAGCGCGTGATCACCAGGCGGTCCGCGGTCTGGAAGGTGTGGCAGATGTGGCCGTCGATCGCGACCGTGGTTCCCTCGTTCGCGTGCGTCAGACGGACGACGATTTCGTGGCCGACATCCATGGCCAGCGGGCGAAACGCGAGCGTGTGCGGACAGATCGGCGTGAGGATGATCGCCTCGGCGGTCGGCTCCAGGATCGGCCCGCCGGCCGAGAGATTGTGGGCGGTCGAGCCGGACGGCGTCGCGACGATCAACCCGTCGCCGCGTATTTCCGAGACTTCGTCGCTATCGGCCTTCACCGTCAGCATGACCATGCGGAACGGCGGCCCGGCCAGAACCACACAGTCATTTACCGCCGGTGTCTCGAAGCACGAACCGTCGCCGCGCTCGAGCCGCACGTGGAGCATGACGCGGCGGGTGAGCGGCGGCGGCCCGTTGAACAGGAACTCGCCTTCGCTCTCGATCTGGTCGATCGTGAATTCCGCCAGGAACCCGAGTTTTCCGAGGTTGATTCCGACGATTGGGAGCTGGCGCTGGCCCAGGTTGTGGACGGCGGCGATCAGCGTCCCGTCGCCGCCGAGCACGAACAGCAGCTCCGGCCGCGCGTCCAGCGCCTTGTCGCTGTCATAGGTCAGCTCGGCAAAGACGACTTCGGCTCGATCCGCGAGCCAGCTACGCAGCCGCGCCATCGTCTCGGAGGCGGAATCCTTCTCGGGAGAGCCAATGATCGCAACCCGTGTCATCCGTCTGCACTCCCCGCCGAGAGTCCCTTGGTCGGCCCGGCCGCATTGCTGCCGAATCCGGCACAGGTCAGTATATCGCCTTGAGGGGCCAGTCAATAACCGAACTACCATCTCGCCGGCTTTTCATTCGGGCGGCGGGAGGCCAAAATGGCGAGCGGGCCCCGGATGTGGCCCCACCGACGGCTGGAGCAAAGAGCTGCCCGACGCAACGCCGTACAACCTGCTGGCAATCGACCTCGACGGCACGCTGCTCGATTCGACGCACCGCCTGCCCCCGCGCAACCGCACCGCGCTGCACGCGGCTCACCAGGCGGGGCTGAAGATCGTCGTCTGCACCGGGCGGAGCTACACCGAGACGCGCCCGATCCTGGACGACATTGGCCTCGACCTCGACGCCAGCGTGACCGTGGGCGGCGCCCTGCTCACCGAGGTGGCAACCGGAAAGACGATCGACTGCACGACGATCACGCTCGAAGTCGCGCTGGAAGCGACCCGCTGGTTCCTGCAGCGCGGCTACACGGTGCTCTGGCTGCGCGACGCCAGCACGGCCGGCTTCGACGGTTACCTGATCGACGCCCCCCGGCGACACCCGGCGATCGATCGTTGGTTCGAGATCACACCCTGCCGCATGCACAAGCTGACCGGGCTGCCGGACGATGGGCAACCCCCGCTGCGCATTACGGTCGTCGACGAGATCGAGGCGCTCGACGGGCTCTCCGCCGAGTTTGCCCAGGCGTTTGACCGGCGCTTGAACAGCAACGTGATCCGCGTGCCGACGTACGGCTTCACGGTGCTCGAGGCTTTCGACGCCGTCGTGGACAAGTGGTACGGTATTGGTAAGCTCTGTAGTCGGTGGCGCATCGATCCTGGCCGAACGGTCGCGGTCGGCGATGATGTGAACGACCTGCCGATGATTAAGAATGCCGGTCTGGGCGTGGCCGTCGCGAACGCCAAGCCGGCGGTCAAGCAAGTCGCGGCACAAGTCGTCGCTGCTAACGACGCAGGCGGTGTCGCGGACCTGATCGAGCAGTTGCTGCGGGGTTGAGAAGAGCGGAATGCATGACGTCGTACGCCCGACTTGAAATCACGCTTATCCTGCTGATCGGCGGCGCCGCAACCGTCGTCGCCGGGATCCTGTTGCACTGGTGGGCGTTGGTCCCTGCGGTACTCGCCCTCGCACTGCTGATGTTTTATCGTGACCCGCCGCGTAAGGTGCCCGCCGGTGACGACCTGCTGCTCGCACCGGCGGACGGGAAAATCACGAAGATCGAGCGCGATTACCACGCCGACGGTAGTGACCGCCGCGAGCTTCGTCTCGTAATCTTCCTGAGCGTCCTGGACGTGCATATCAACCGCAGCCCCTGCGCGGGGACGGTGACCGAGGTGAAGTACAACCCCGGCGAGTTCCTCAACGCGCTCCGGTCCGAGGCGACCGTGCGGAACGAGAACAACCTGGTGACGATCCAGCCGCGACCCCCGCTGCTCGGCCCGGTCTACGTTCGCCAAATCGCCGGCGTGCTGGCCCGGCGCGTCGTGTGCACGCTCACGCCTGCTGTTGAAGTGGCCGCCGGTGAGCGTTTCGGCATGATCAAGCTGGGTTCGCAGACCGAGCTCCGCGTACCCGCGGACGCCCGCTGGGAGCTGCGGGTTGCACGAGGCGATTCGGTGAAAGCCGGCCTGACCGTCCTGGCCCGGCTCAAGTCACAATGAAGCCGGTGACAAATACAATTCCGGGATACGCAAGCGGCCTTCCCTGCGCACATCCGATATCATATAGGACGAATCGGGCAATGGGCTGGCCACGGCTGACACAGCCGTGCCACACTTCGAAAATGCGGTCGGGTGGCACGGCCGGGTGGCACGGCCGTGTCGGCCGTGATCCTGAGAGCGGCGCGACAGACCCGCCGCAGGCAGAAGCTGAATGGCTGACTTCTCCACAAACCGTCTTGAATCGCCGGACGGCAACGGCGAGCCCCGGCGTCCGTTGCTGAGTGTGGCTCTGCTGCCCAGTGCCGCCACGCTCGGCAACCTGCTCTGCGGGGTCTTGGCGATCATGTGCTCCCTGTTGGCGATCCGGGCCGCTTACTTCGATGCCGGCCCCAAGACCGCCAACCCCCACCTGCTGGCGTGGTTTCCGACGTACATCGCCGTCGGGGCATACTTGATCGTGCTGGCGATGGTCTTCGACGCGCTCGATGGTCGGCTGGCCCGGATCGCCCGTCACACGACCGAGTTCGGTGCCCAACTGGATTCCATCGCCGACGTCGTCAGCTTCGGGACCGCGCCGGCGATGCTCTTGCTGGCGTTGCTGCTGCCGCTTGCAGTACCCGCCCAAGGCGAACCGATCGTGGGCAAGCTCGAATGGCGCCTGGGTCTGCTCGGGGCCCTGGTTTACGTAAGCTGCGCCGCGATTCGGCTGGCCCGCTACAACGCCGAGAACATCAAGGAAGAGGCTGCCCAGCCCAAATTCCGCGGCCTGCCCGCGCCCGGCGCCGCCGCCGGCGTCGTCGCCCTGCTGGTGTTGCACGAAGACCTCGTGTTCGAGCAGGTCGCGCTGTTCGGCTATGACTGGGCCGGTGTCGTACGCCACTCACTGGGCGTGGTGGCGTTCCTGCTCGGGATGCTGATGGTCAGCCGGCTCGATTACGTGCACGTCTTCAACCAGTACGTTCGCCGAGAGCATCCCCCGATCCACCTGGTCGGACTGGTGGTGCTGGCCGGCATCGGGATCTTCTCGCCCCAGATCCTGCTGGTCGTCCTGGCCAGCGCCTACGTGCTGAGCGGGATCCTGCTGAGGTTGCGGCGTGGCCGATCCGCCCGGGAGCCGACCGAGGCCCCGGAAACCCGATCACACGTCGACGTGCCGTAGGGCCGAAGCTCCCGGGCTCGCTGGTGATGGGGCGACCTGTTGGTCTGTCATTGCGGGTACGGAAGCCGCAAATAGGCAATGTCGGCACACGGGACTTTCACACAGGGAGGTTTGATCAATGTTACCCAGAAACCCCGCACATTTCTGTCTGACCACCCTGGTCTGGATCATCTTGGCCGCAGCCATCGCGGCGGCTCAGACCACCTGGCACGTCAACGACAACGCACCCGATGACCCGGGTCCCGGCGATCCGGCCGTCAGCGATCCGCTCGAGGATGGGTCGGAGGAGCATCCGTTCGACGCCATCCAGGAAGGCATCGACGCCGCCACGGATGGGGACACGGTTCTGGTACACCGCGGCTTGTATCTTGGCGAAGGAAACAAGCGGCTCGATTTCGATGGCAAGGCGATCACGGTGCGTTCGTCGAGCGGGCCGGGGAATTGCGAGATAGACTGTCAGGAAGACGGCTGCGCCGTTCACTTCCAGGATGGAGAAACCGCCGATACGGTTTTCGACGGCTTCCAAATGACGAACGCATCCGCCGACGAAGGGGTCGCCGCCATCGCGTGCAGCGGCGCCAGTCCGACCATCGTCAACTGTGTGATCGAGGGCAACCACTGCACCGGCCTGTTCTGTTCTAACAGCAGTGCGGTTATCCGCAACTGCACGATCGCGGAGAACACGGATTACGGCTCCACCGGCGGCGGCGTCCTGCTGGTAGGAGGCAGCGTGACGCTCGAAGACTGCACGATCAGCAGGAACATCAGCACGTCCCTGGGAGGCGTCGCGCTCTGGTTCGGAGACTTCACGCTTCTCCGATGTGCGATTAGAGGGAACTTCGTGATCCCCTCTGACGCCGGCGCCGGCGGTGTGGAAGTTGCCCAGGCTGATGCGACGATCGAGGACTGCGACATCACGGGAAACATAGGTGGGCTCCTCGGCGGCGGCGTTCTCGTCGATCATGGCAACGCGGTGATTACTGACTCTCGTATCTGCGGAAACATGAGCACACAGTCTGGGGGAGGCGTGTACATCAACGTGGGCAGTGTGATCGTGCGCGGTTCTGTGATATCGGACAACTACTCAGGGGAGAAAGGAGGGGGCATCGCCTGGCATTACGACACCCTCGTGCAGCTCGTCGATTGCACGATTGCCAACAACACGGCGGAGCACAGCGGCGGAGGTATAAGCGGCCATAGCCACACCAGTACGGTGCTGATTGACCGATGCACAATCGCGTCAAACCTGTGTCGTCGGTGGTGGGGCGGCGGTATCCACCAGGGCGGCACAGAGCTGACACTCACCAATTCCGTAATCGCGCGGAACACAGCCGGCAGGCGCGGAGCCGGCCTGTATCTCTACGAAGGAACCGCGGTGATTGCCAACTGTGTGATCACGGACAATACCAGCGGCAGTGCCGGCGGCGGTGCCACGATGGAGGGGCTATCCGAGTCGTCATTGGTGAACTCCATTATCTGGGCAAACTCGGCCCCATACAGCGCGAATCTGTACGTGGGTAGCTGCCCCGAAGGCGTGACCGTCGCCTTCAGCGATTGCGAAGGGGGCGAAGACGCTGTCGGAGGCCAGCATGAGGGCGTGCTGCATTGGGGCCCCGGCAACATCGACGCCGATCCGCTCTTCGTCGATTCTGACAACGCCGATTACCGTCTCCGGCCCGGCTCGCCCTGCATCGACGCCGGCTGCAACTGCGGCGTGCTGCCAGACGTGTTCGATGCGGATGGTGACGGCGATACGGACGAATACGTCCCGTTCGACCTCGATGGCGAGAGCCGCTTCTTCGATGATCCGAACACGCCGGACGGCGACGGCGGCCTGCCGCCCACCGTCGACATCGGTGCCTACGAGTTCGGCGACAGCGACCTGCCGCCCTGCCGGGGCGACCTGGACGGCGACCGGGACATCGACCTTGCCGACCTGGCCGTCCTGCTGGCCAACTACGGGATGTCCGAGGGCGCTGGTGGGGCGGACGGAGACATGGACTGCGACGGCGACGTGGACCTGTCCGACCTGTCCCAACTCCTGGCGGCCTACGGGCACACGTGCCAGTAGAGGAGATCCCACGCCGGCAGCCCGCTCACGCGAGCATGGTGCTCCGGCACCTGCTTCATGCGAATCTTGGCTGAAACGTTGGCTCGAGTACACGGCTGACACAGCCGTGCCACACTTCGATCAACTGAGCTAATCTGAACGCGTTTAGAGGCTATATCCATATTGGCCGAGCAGCTCAGCCAGATCGGCCATATCTAC
>CAZDTB010000224.1:0-7752 GCA_964508075.1 uncultured Planctomycetales bacterium | reverse complement strand
TTATGCCACAGAAGACGACCTTTATCTACTACCCCTGTGAGAAATGCGGGCTAGTGGCGGGCATCATCAACGTCGAGGGCAACTTCACGCTCAAGGACGCGTTCTGGTCGGGCAAGATCATCGCCGAGTCACCGGACGAGTGGGCCGAAGAGTATCGGCAGATGGCGCAGGACGTTCACGCGACCATCGCCGACTGGCATATCGAGCCCAGCCCGCAGCGCATCGAGTGGTTGACGAAGATACTGGCATACCAGCCCGCGAGCACGATCTACGCCATGTCAAGCGCGATCATCGAGGAGACGGGCGATCCGGGCTATCTCGAGATGGTACGTCGAGTCGTCGAGAGCGGCATGGCGATCCACCTGATCGCCGGTGAGCGCTCCGCCAAAGCCTGGGACGCGCCCGACTTTGTCCGCGCCGCAGCCTGCTCGTACACGGAGATTGCCGACGCCGGCCACCTGATGATGCTGGAGCAGCCCGCCGCCTTCTGCCGAGTCGTCGATTCCATCCTCACGTCAGAGTAGAAGCAGTGTATGTCCGAGGTTCTCCGCGCGCGCATGTCTTCCCCCGGTGCTTGCTCATGGGGTGCCACTGGCGGCTTGCCCGCCAGTGCCGGCACGGGCAGATAAGCTGCCCGCACGGGCAGGCAAGCTGCCCGTGGCACCCGTTTGGGGCAGCGCTCGGGCTGATCCGTAGGTGCATAAGAGCGGACGCCGCGGCGAGTGCTCGCCGCGACGTCCAGACCCCTAACCTTTGTTCCTCTCCGCTTCTGTCGTTACCACGTCGGGCAATTCTGCCCATAGACCGAGAGTAAGCGAGCCAAGTCGGACAAGCCGACGCAGCCGTTGTTGTCGAAGTCCGCCGCCGGCAGGAAGCTCGGATTTCCGTAGCACGAACCGTAGACCGACAGCAAAGTGGCCAGGTCGGCCAGGTTGATGATCCCGTCGCCCGTCAGGTCTTCCGGGCAATCGGAGGCGACCAGCGCAAAGGCCATGTTGACCAACTCCGGCTGCGTGTCGCACAGCCAGGGTTGTGTTGCCCAGTTGCCGTAGTCCCAGCAGTGGGGCGGATACGGGGTGAAATCCATGATCCGACCAACGCAGGCTTGGTCGAGCGGGCCGGGGATCTCCGCCGGCTCAATCCCACTGTGCCAGCCCCAGAATCGGCCTTCGGGGTCCACGTCGAGCGGCGGCAGGTGGCCGGTGAAAACCGGGTCGCAGCCCGGCAGGATCCACTCGATCCCCGTGACGGCCTGGACGCTCAGCCAGTAGCGCATCTCGGCGACCTCCTGGAACGCGCCGTCGCAGCCGGGCGGGTACGGGTATGCGGCGCCCAGCCGCGGATCGGGATGCGTGCACACCAGGCAGCAATGATCCAGGTCGATGTTGTACAGGCAGATCGGATGCCCGAGGCAATCGACGCCCCAGATACATTCGATGTCCACAGCGTCAGCCGGCGCGAAGTACACCGCGACTACGGTCGGCGGGGGGTCGAACATGATGTCCGGCGGACAACTGGGCAGGTAGTCCTTTGCCCAGTGGATGCCGATCAGCCACCCGTCGAGCACGTAGGGTTCGTTCTGAGGCCCATACGGGTGATAGCGATCATCGTAGTAGCTGCCGACCCACCCGACTTTGAGAATGTCACGCCCGTCCGAGATGAAGTCGTCGGCGACGACCACGTTCACCTCCTGCGGGGGCTCCCAGTCAGGCCACCACAGGTTGGAGACCGCGTCGAAGCCCTCTCCGGGCGGATGCGCCTCCTGCAGCCATTTCGGTTCCAGTCCGGGCTCTTCGTGCGTGGCGGTCAGCTGGAACGCCAGGTCCCACGAGTGCTCCGGATCGGGCCAGTAGATCGGCTCGCCCCGTAGGTATTGGCTTCCTACGACGGGTCCAGTCGGCTCGAAGATGCGGACGGCATCATCGGGCGCCTGCGAGTCTGGATCCCGCGGGCGCGTCTTCCAGCCCCAGACGTAATCGGGCGGGGAATCGTAGCACGCCGAGATGCTGAGCCAGTAGATCCCCGGGTCACCAGCCACATCCTGGTAGAACCAGGCCGAATTCGGCAGGTCGCATTCGAAGTAGAAGCACGCTTCGGGCGAAACGCCCGGAAAGCGCGGGTCGAAGTCCCAACCGGCGAAACGCCACGTGTAGTCGTAGCAAAGGTGCTCCCAGATCACTACGCCGGGATGGCTCGGATCGCCCGGGACATCGGTCCAGATATGGAGGTGGAAGTGACTTGGCAATACCGGCGGCTCGGTGTGGCCCCAGCCGAGGAACGAGCCCCACCAGTGCACGTCACTGATCGGGTCGTCGTTTTGGCAGACCCAGTCATCCGCGGCGATCTGCTCACCGAAGTAGACCGAGTACTCGTTCCAGCCGTTGTAGGCATCGTCAGGAACGTAAGGCTCGGGGGGTTGCGACCACTTGATGTAGAGTTCCCCATAGGAAACCGACGAGACGTCGAACGCCAGGTCACTCCAGGTGTCGTTCGGCCATCCGATCGACTCCCAGCCGGTGCCGCCCGGCACGTATTGCCTGGCCGCCGGGCAGAGAATCGGTACGAACTCTCGTCCGGCCTCCTGCCACCGCCACATCGGCGGATTGGCGCTGTCGTTCGCGTAGGTCATTATGTCGAGCCAGTAGATCTCGCCTTCCTGCTGATAAAACGGCTATGGCAGCACGAAGGCGTATTCATAGATCCGGCTGCCTTCGTTGTTGTGCATGCCCGTGAATACTTCCATGCCCGCGGCAAAGGGCACGTCCATGCCCCAGATTTCCGGGTCTTCTGGGAGACACCAGGGGATGGAGGGCTCGTTGGCGTGGATGCTGAGGTGGAACCGGGCGATCCCGGAGCCGCGCAGCTCCTGCCCGGTCGCGTCGAGCTCGTAGTTTCCGTACCAGTGGAAGTCGACCACGTCACCCCCCTGACATTCCCACTGATCCGCCAGAATGATGTTCCCGGACTCAAACTCATGCGCATGGATCCCCGGCCATTCCGGATCAGGTGGTTGTTCCCACTTGTTCCACGAGAGGGCAGTCCTGGCCGTCAGCTCGAACGCCATGTCCCACGAAGTGCCTTCGGGATATTCGATTGGCGAGCCGGCGACATACACACTGCCCAGCCCGGGCATGGTCGGATCCCAAATCACTATGGCATCATCCGGTGCCGGCGAGGACGAGTCCCGCGGCCGCGTTGCCCAACCCCACGGGTGGACGGTTGGCGGGGGCTCTCAGTAATAGCACGCGATGATGCTGATCCAGTAGATCCCGGGGTCGCCGGCCGGATCCTGGAAGAACCACTCCCATTGCTCCAGCTCCTGGTCGAATACGAAGCAGGCCAGATACTCGCCGGTGCGCGGATCGTACTCCCAGCCGACAAACTGACACGAATAGCTGTAGTCGGGCGGCAGGATCTCGTGGATCACCACCCCCGGATGGCTGAAGGAGTTGGGGTCATCCGGGTCGGCCGGCACGTCCGTCCAAAACAGAATGTGGAAGTGCAATGGCATCTCGTCGGGCGGGAGCGGATACGGCTGTGTCCAGCCCTGGAACGAGCCCCACCAGCGAACGTGTGTCACCGGGTCGGCGGTGTCGCAGACATAATCGTCGGCCACGGTCGGGCCGAACATCCAGCAGATCGACTCCTCGTCCCAACCGAGGTAGAGGTTGTCCGGCTGGGCCGGGTCGGGCGGCTGGTCCCACTTGACGTAGGTTTGGGCACCCGCCGGCACGGCGAGCACCAGGCCCAGCCACGCCGGCACCACGAACCGGGCTAAGGCGATCTTGCGTCGCCCCGTTCTTCCTATAAGTCTCGTTTGCTTTGACATGACGCGTCCCCAATCGTTGCGAACTCACAAACCCTTACAGCGCTCACTGCGCACCGTATAACAGCAAGCGCGGTAACCGCTCATGGTGACGCATTAGCTCGCCCGATTTGGCTGCCGTGCCCGGAGACCTCACGCTCGCGAGCTGCCTTCGGGCCGGCTCGCCTCCGGCGACTGTCCGGCGCAGTCAGAATCGCGAACGCGAGTGTAGCGGACGATGTCTCATCGGCCGTCACGGAGGAAGGGTATTCGACTTGATGCTCTTAAGAGGCACCTGCTTCGGGTGCCCCCGCAGTTCGCACATTCCTCCCGCCGCCTCTATAGGGAATTATCACCCGGGCTGGGCCCAAATGCAAAATCTTGCCAAAGATTGCGCCTGCCCTCGGGCACACTCTGAATGGGCCATGGTCCCAGCGATAGAGCGCACACCTCCCAGGGCCGGCCGAACTCGAAAAGCAGCTCGGCGTCGGAGCAGACCGGCGCGACGACACTGCCCGCGGGGCTTACCAACAGGTTTCGCCGTAGTGCGCCAACAGCGTTGCCAAGTCTGCCAGCCCGATACACCCGTCCTCGACGAGATCAGCTTCGGGGACGAACCCCGGGTCTCCCTCGCACAGCCCGTAGGAGCTCAGCAGGAGCGCCAAATCGGCCAGGTCAACATCCCCGTCCCCGTCCAGATCGCCGACGCACGCGCCGCCGTACCCGATGGCCCACTCCTCCACACACGGGAGCACGTCCTCGCACAAGACGAAGTCCAGGAGGTTGAGGTTGTCGGTCCACAGCAGCCCCAGTTGCTCCGCGTAGCAGTAGGGCGCGAATATGCCGTTGCCGGAGGAGGTGAACAGATCCCCCGGGCCATAATAACTCCCCAGACTCGGCGATTCCGGCGCGAGCGAAAAGATGATCTGATCCACGCCCGGATCGAACTGCCAGTTGTAAGCGACGTCGATCACGATCATTGCGTCAATGTCGTCGGCGAGCATCAGTCCCAGCTCAAGGGGCGCGACGTACAGGTCTTCGCCATCGCCCGCAACGTACGGGTTGTGATCGACGTAGACGTCGGCACCACTGCCGTATCCCGGCAGGTGTAGCAGCGCCGGGCTGTCGGTGGTCAGCGAGAACAAGACCTTCTCCGGGCTGCCGCGCCCGCCGGGCGGCGGTGCCGGCGGCTGGGTTCCTCCGCCGGCGTCGGCGTCGGATTGGGGAGTTCCTGGGGGCACCGCGGTGCCCGGCGGCACGCCCGACGGGCTCAGCGCGAAATGCACGCCCCCGGCGTCGCCCTGGTTCACCACCAGCGTGTTGTTGTTTGCGTGCGAAGGGCGGCCGGGCGGCGGTATGGCCCCCATCCGCGTGAACAGCAGCAGCGACATATACGCGTCACCGGCCGCCTGGTTGTTCAACGCCTGGTCCAGAACGTTAAATGGGAATCCCATCGAGACCAGCACCGGGTCGGGCGGTTCACCGCCCATCGCCTCGCGGTCAACCGAGAAGATCAGCACGTACTCCGTGGTCTCGCACCCCTCGTACGGTGCAAACGAGAACGCGTCCAGGTCGTCGTTCGGGTCGAGCAGGGACAGCCCTTCCGCCGGGATCACCACTTCCGGGAAATTGGGTTCCCCTGGCAACAGCAAGTCGCCCGGGAGCAGGGGGCCGTCGAGCACCTCCGGCGATTGTGGATCGATCGAAAACAGCGGCGGATTCAGTGGGTTTTTTGCGGTAGGGTTATCTTCGCCGGCCGGGAGGTCGGCGGCGGCACAGAGCACGATCGTTGCCGCGAGACACACGAGCCGAGGATTCACCACTGGTTCCTCCCTGAAGTGCCAATTCGATGCCCAGTGCACACACCTTCTCTTGCACGCCTACCCCTATGGTAGACGAGCGAGCCGGCCATCTGGTAGAAAAAACTCGGTTTTCGCCCCTCAGCGTCCCGATTCCGCAAGCGAATGGCTCAGGGCGTGTCAGCCCCCTGGCCCGCGAGCCAGCCGGGCCACTGCGGGTCCGTTTGCAGCTTGATCAGCAGAAATCTCGCCCGGAAGGAATAATTCTCATTGTCATATTGGTCGCAGGCCTTCGCCAAGCTCGGAAGCGCCTGCTGGCGCTGTCCGCTCGCCAGTTCGCGCACTCCTCGAAGGAAGTAAGCACCCGCCAACCGCAGCCGCTGATCATCACGCCGCTCCGTCCCCTCCCGCGCCGCCGCTTCCACCGCCGACCAATCGAGCTCCTCGCGCTCATACTGCGTCAAGACCGCCAGCCAATCCGGGGTCCATCCAGGCGAAAGCTTGCAGTCGTCACACGCCTCGGTTGACAAGAGCTCAAACGGGGGTGGGCGTCCGACCAGCCGATATGCGCTGTGGAGGCGCAGGAGATACTCCGGATGCTCCCGCGCCAACTCCACGCCCGTGCTCAACGCCTGCTCGGCCTTGATCAGGTCGCCGCTGCTCACCGCGATGATCGCTTCGTAGAGGCTGTCGTCGGCGTCGTATTTCTCCGCGCGGTTGTAGCCGCTCTTCTTCCCGTAGCGATCGGCACGCATCTGCTCCGCGTCGGCATATTCGCTCAGCCAGAAGTGCAGCCGCATGCGATATCCGGACCGTTCCGACCAGTCCCACTCGGACGTATCCGCCAGCTCCTCATTCGGATCCTTGACTCGTCGCCAGGCCGTGATCGCGCTCCGAAAGTGCTGGCGCCATTCTGCGAGTCCTGCGCCAACCGCGAACTTGCCGCGGCTTTCGTGATAGCCGGCTTCGGCTGCATACCCGCGCGCACTCTCTGAGTCGATCCGCTGGGCCTCCAGGGCCTCTTCAAGACTCTGGTCGTACGACGCTTCGGCGTCTTCCGACTCTCCTTTGGATTCGTTGATCTCTGCAGCCAGCAAGTGTGTGATTGACAGCAGATAATGTGGGTACGCCTTACCGGGCTGGAGGCGGGCGGCGTAGTCCAACCGCGTGACCGCGAAGGTGTAGTGGCTGATGTCACGCCAGGAGTACATGATCTGATTCAGCGCGCGGCCCTGGTGCAGCATCGCTTGTGCAAAAGTGAACCCCTCCTCGCCGGCCTTCTCGATCGCCGTGTTGAACAAGCTCACCGCCTCTTCGGGGCTGCTGCCCAATACGGCTTGCCCGTGGAAGAACCAGCCGACCGCCGAGGGTTCGACGCCAAGTTCGTCCGCGCGCTCCAGCCATTCCCGGGCTTCCGCCAGCATTTCGGTGCCTTCGGTGTATGAGCGCCCCATGTACGCAAACGCCATCAGGTAGTGTGCGTCGACGTGCTCCGGTGCATCCGCGAGCACGCGCTCCAAGAGCTCGACTGATTTGTCAGGGTCCTCGCGGACCCGGGCGAACGCTTCGACGTATGCGTGGCGACTGCGCAGCCCCGGAAGACCGCTGGCCCAGCCGAGCTCGGCCAGGGCGCGGTCACTCTCGCGATAGTCGTCGCGCAGAATGTTCCAGGCCCGGTCGAGTTCCGCCTCACCTGTTCGTACCAGGAAGAACAGGGCGACCGGGATCAGCATGCAGATCAGCCAACCCGCTGCGAGCGCCGCGGCCTGGGCCGGGTTCCGGCGAGTCCAGCGCACCGCCTTGGCCAGCGGCCCCAATGGTCGGCTGGCGATCGCGAATCCCTCCGCGTATCGCCGCAGGTCGTGGGCCATCTCCCCGGCGGTCGGGAAGCGCCGCTGGGGCTCTTTCTCGATCGCTCGCAGGCAGATCGTCTCGAGGTCGGCCGGGATCCGCGGATCGATCTTGCGTGGCCGCCTTGGCTCGCGCTTGAGAATCTGGTTGATGGTCTGCTCGTACGTCTGGCCCTCAAACGGGCGCTGGAGCGTCAGCATCATGTACAGCGTCACGCCCAGCGAGTACACGTCTGCCCGCCGATCGATCGCCGTGCTCGGCCCGGTGATCTGCTCGGGCGCCATGAAGGCCGGCGTG
>CAZDTB010000223.1:5259-7755 GCA_964508075.1 uncultured Planctomycetales bacterium | reverse complement strand
CGTCACGATGCTGCGGCCTGCGGCAGATAAAGACGACCGCGAACAGCACCTGGCGGATCGGACGGTCACGCGGATATTCCTCGGTGTTCCACTCCGCGTGCGAGAGCATCGCACTGACGATCTCCTCGTCGACACCCTTCTCGCGCAGGATCTTGGCACCCTCGCGGGTATGCTCGGGCGGGTTCGGCCAGCGCTCGTAGTCGAAGTCGTGCAGCAGGCCCGCTACACCCCACGTCTCCTCGTCCTCGCCCATCTGTTTGGCGTAGTGCCGCATGGCGGCCTCGACCGCCAGGGCGTGCTTGCGGAGGGAATCGTTCGGCGTGTACTCACACAGCAACTGCCAGGCTTCGTCGCGGTTCATGATCGGCTCCGGAATGTGCTTTGGGTTCACACGTATCTTAGCTTGACGTCCGCCGTTGTCATTCCGAGCACCGCGAGCAATCTGGCTACTTAGGCGACGACGCCAGATCCCTCGCTCCGCTCGGGATGACCGTCTAAGGCCCTGATGCCGGGGCTACGGCCACAGCAGTGCGTCGGAAACGAAGTGCTCCTTGATCGTCGCGAGTTGGCCGCGGGCGTCATCGTAGCTCGCGTAGCGCCCTGCCAGGACCATGTACATGGCGGTGCGCCCGCGAACCTCCTCGTAGATGTAAGCTTCCAGGCCTTTCCGCTCAAGATCGGCCCGCAGGTTCTCGGCGTTGGATTTCTGCCGAAACGCCCCGCACTGGACAGCGAAGTGGTCGGCCCGGAGGCCCAAGCGCCGCTGGGCCGCCTTGACAAACGTGCCGCTGGTGAAGGTCCGCGCCAGCTCGTCATAGAATCGCAGGGCCGCCTGCCACTGCCCCAGGCGTTCATGGCACAGGCCCAGGCGGAAGAGGACGGCGTCCTTTGGCGGCTGAGCGGGCATGCGGTCGGCCGCGGCGCGCAGGCTCTCCGCTGCCAGCCCCCACTGCTCGTCCTCGAAATGGAGCGTCCCGAGCACGACGTACGCGCGCCAGGCCAGCTCGGTGCCAGCCGCCGTCACGGCGCAGCGTCGCAGGTCGGCGTACGCCTGCGCCCGGTGACCGGCCTGGGCATTGCTCAGCCCCCGGATGTAGAGGGCCTGGGCCACCTCGGGACCCTCGCTGACCTCGCTGAGGAAGTGGTTGCACTGGTCGATCGCCCGGCCGTAGTCGTCGCGCTCGTAGCATTCCTGCCCGCGGGCGAGCCACATTTGCTGCTGCTCGGTCAGGCGGGCGGCGCAACCGCCCGGCAGCAACATCACCAGGGTCGCGAGAAGTAAATGACATCTTGATCGTGGCAGCGGTCTCATCTGAGAAAGCGTACCGCGGATGCGCTGTCAAGAAAAGCGAACGCCCCAGCCAGCCGAGACCGCCGGCCCCGTCATTGCGGTACAATCGCAGGGCCATGTTGCGCATCTTTCCGGCCGAGACCTCGGAGCACTACGCGGCGGCCCGCGGGTTGTTCGAGGAGTACGCGGCCGAGCTCGGGCACGATCTGGAGTTTCAGCACTTCTCGCAGGAGCTCGAAAGCCTCCCCGGCGCATACGCGCCTCCGCACGGGCGCCTGTTACTGGCGACGCGCGACGATGCGCTGGCCGGGTGTGTGGCCCTGCGCGCGCAAGACGCGACGACCTGCGAGATGAAACGGATGTACGTCCGGCCGAACTTTCGCCGGCAGGGGATTGGACGCCGGCTGGCGGTCGAGACCATCGAGGCGGCCCGTCGGATCGGCTATCAGCGAATGCGCCTCGACACGCTTAGGCCGATGAGCATTCCCCGGGCCCTGTACCGCTCGCTTGGGTTCCGGGAAGTGCCGGCGTACTACGACAATCCGATTCCCGGGGCGGTCTTTCTGGAGCTGGACCTGCGATGAGTACCCCATTCGACATTCATTACCGCACCCGCCCCAGGGGGTTCGCCCGTTAGTGTGGTCGGTCACGCTGTTCGCATCTCATTCAGGGTGGCACAGGCGTCTCGCCTGTGGCCTCACGGGCGGGACGCCCGTGCCACCCATGATGCAGAACTTCTGCGAAGGTACATTAGTATGCTGCCGACATCTCCGGTAAGGTGGGCAACGTACTGCGTCGGGGGTCCGGCCCGGCGCTGTGTCTGAAGGACTCTGCGTGTGCGCAAGTACCGCTTCGACGTCTTCGCGGCCCTTTGGGTTCCGTACGCCCTGCTCGTCTATCACTTCTGGTTCGTAACGGACGACGCCTTCATCTCGTTTCGCTACGCCCGGAACCTGGTGCTCGGAGACGGTCTGCGGTTCAACCCGGGCGAGCACCTCCCGGTCGAAGGTTACAGCAACTTCCTGTGGGTGCTGATCTGCGCCGTCTTCGAGCTGCTCCGGATGAACATCACGCTCTGGCCGCTGCTGCTGTCGGCGGCCTGCGGAACCGTGCTCCTGTGGCTCATGTTCGACGTCCTGCGTCGCCGCCTTGAACTGACCACGACCGTGGCCGCGTTGGCGACGCTGACGCTCGGTTGCTTTCCG
>CAZDTB010000223.1:0-5249 GCA_964508075.1 uncultured Planctomycetales bacterium | reverse complement strand
CAGCGGGCTCGAGACAGTGCCGTTTGCACTGTTGGTGTTTGTCACGTTCGAGCGGCTGGTGTTGCGGCGGGAGTCTCCCGACGGTGTCGGCGCCGGGATTGCCGGCCTGTTGCTGGCACTGATTCGCGTAGAAGGCGTCGCGTGGGTCGTGGCGATCATCGTCCTCGCGGCCATCTCGCGCCGGATCGCCGGCCAGCGCAGCCTGCGACCGCTTGTCGTTTGCGCCCTGATCGTCGGCAGCGGGTATGCGATCTACTTCGCCTGGCGCTACTCATACTATCAGATGCTGTTGCCAAACACGGCGTACGTGAAGGCGGATCTCGACGCGGCCCTACTGATGAGGGGCGTGAACTACGTGGTCTCGTTCGCGCTCGCGTTCCTGACGCCGATCCTGATCCTGCCGGGCAGCGTGTTCGCCCTGCGCCGCAAGCGGATCGCGATCGGGCTGCCGATCGCGGCGATGGCGTGGGCTTTCCCAGCTTATTCGATCGTCGTGACGGGCGACTTCATGGTGATGGGCCGCTTCCTGATCCCCGGGCTCGCCTTCAGCACGATCCTGCTGGCCTGGATGCTGAACGACCTGTGGAGCGCGGGGTGGCTCAGACGCAGCGCGACTATCGTCGCCGCGCTGGCCGTTCTCGTGGCCGGGCTGCTGCCCGCGTGGAACCTCCACGTGATACCACGGGCGGCTCGCGAGCGGTTCCGCTTCCGTTTCAACACCGACGAATTCAAGAGCGAGTTCGAGCAGTGGCAGGCGCAGAAGGCCAACACGGCCGACTGGACGCGGCGTGGCAAGGCCCTGAAGAGCTACGTGCAGCAGCGGAAGTTTCCCGAGCCGAACCCTTCCTATGTCGCCGGCGCGATCGGTGCCAACGGTTACTACTCCGACCTGCACATCTTCGACAAACACGGCCTGGTCACACCCGAGGTGGCGCGGCGCGAGCTCGAAGCAGGTCGAGAGTTGCGGTCACCGGGGCACGACAAGCGCGTGCCGAAGGAGTACTTTCTGAAGGACAAACCGACGATTCTGCTCGCGACGGTGGTGCAGGCCGCCGACCCGTACGCGCTCGTCAATACGTGTCTCCAACAGGCCCAGGCGCTGCGTCTCGAACAGGCGCAACTGCCAGCGCTGCGCGACTATGCGGTCGATTTCGCCCGTGTTCCGAGCGAGGACGACACCGAGCCTCGGTACCTCCTGACCTGGACGCGGATCGCCGAGGGCGCGGATCCGCGCGAGGCCTGGGCGGAACTCGACCAGCGGCTAAACGCATTCAGAACCGAGAATACACTTGGAGCCCCTCGACCAGCCCCTTAGAGTAGTTTCAATAATCCCCCGGCGGGTGCCACTGGCAGCTTGCTGCCAGTGCCGCGGCAAACACGGGCGGACAAGCCGCCCGTGGCACCCGACTATTTCTGAAACCGCTCTAGCTGCCGAGGACCCGGCGGCCAGATTTGGCTGAGCCTGGAGCTCATGGCGCAACCCAATCACCAGGCCGACTTGTCACACGGGGACCTCCCCCTTGCCACTCCCCTGCCGCAGTCACTCGTGCGCAGATATCGCTACGACGTCTTTGCCGCCTTGTGGGTCCCGTACGTGCTGCTGGTCTATCGCTTCTGGTTCGTAACCGACGATGCGCTGATCTCGTTCCGCTATGCCCAGAACCTGGTGCGTGGCCACGGGCTGCGCTTCAACCTCGCCGAACACGTCCCGGTCGAAGGCTACAGCAACTTCCTGTGGGTGATGGTCGGCGCGGTGTTCGAGTTCTTTCGGATGAACATTAACCTCTGGCCGCTGCTGGTCTCCGTCGCCTGCGGGACCGTGCTGCTGTGGCTGGTGTTTGACACGTTGCGACGGCGATTGGAAGCCAGCACCACAGTCGCGGCCTTGGCGACACTGACGCTCGCGTGTTTTCCGCCGTTCGCGCTGTGGTCAACCAGCGGGATGGAGACCGTGCCGTTTGCGCTGCTGGCATTTGTCACGTTCGAGCGGCTGGTCCTGCGAGCAGAGCGCCCGGATGGCATCGGCGGAGGTATCGCCGGACTGCTGCTGGCGCTGATCCGGGTCGAGGGTATCGCGTGGGTGGTAGTCATTCTGATTGTCGCGATCATCGCACGCCGACTCGCCCGACAGAGCGACCGGCGAGCGCTGGTTTCCTGTGCGTTGATTGTCGGCGTCGGATATGCGCTCTACTTCTGCTGGCGATGCTGGTATTTCGAAACCCTGCTGCCAAACACGGTCTATGCTAAAGCCGAATTGGACGCCGTCCGGCTCGTGCGAGGGCTTAATTACATATTCTCGTTCGGCTTGGCCTTCCTGAGCCCATTTCTGATCCTGCCGGGCAGCTTGCTCGCGCTTCGGCGAAAACGAATCGCGGTGGGCTTGCCGATCGCGGCGATGGCTTGGGCCTTTCCCGCCTACGCCGTCCTGGTAACCGGCGACTTCATGGCGATGGGCCGCTTTCTGATCCCCGGGCTCGCGTTCAGTACGATCCTGCTGGCGTGGATCCTGGACGACTTGTGGGCCGCGGGATGGCCCCGACGCGGTGCGACAGTCGTCGTGACAGGGGCGATTATCGCCGTCGGGTTGCTGCCCGGTTGGAACAAGCACGTTGTACCGGAGACCGTCCGCGAGCGCTTCCGGTTCCGCTTCAACAAGCCCGAATTCGACAGCGAGTACGACCGCTGGCGACACCAGATCAAGAACACTGCCGAAGGCACGAAGCTCGGCCGGGCCCTACGCAGCTACGTCGCGCAGCGAAGGCTGCCGGATGAGCCGCCGTCGTACGTCTGCGGCGGAATCGGCGCGGTCGCGTATTACTCCGACGTTTACATTTACGATTCGAATGGGCTGGTAACGCCGGAGGTCGCGCGGCGGAAGCTCGATCACAGCCAGAAGCTGCGCTCGCCGGGGCACGAGAAGTGGGTGCCGAGCGAATACTTCCTGAAGGACAAACCGACGATCCTGTATGCGACCGTGGAGGAGAACGCCGATCCACGCGGGATCGCGGGGGCGTGCGTGCGCGAAGCGCGGGCCCTGCGAGAGGACTTCGCCGATCTCCAACTGCACCTGCGATACGTGATCGACTTCGCGCGTGTCCCGACAGACGGTCCGAGTGATACGCCGCGCTACATCGTCACCTGGACACGGATCACCGCGGGCACCGACCCGCGCGAGGCGTGGAGGGACTTCGACAAACGCATGGGCGGTCTGATCCGCGGCCAGCATCTGTCGTTGCCGCCCTAGGCGTGCGAGCGAGACGATCGCGCGCCGGCATCGCACAAACAGGATGGGCGAGTTACGATGCCGACGGTGAAGTTGAAGCTGATCCAGACAGGTGCATCAAATGCTCAATCGCGAAATTGACAGCGGCGCGCTACCCGCCATGTATCGCCAAGGCTTCGAGCGGTTCGCGCAGGCGCTGCTCGAACTGGCCGGGGACGATCTGATCGGTCTGTCCGCGTTCGGCGGCTGGCTGGAGAACGATCCGTTCTTCGAGAACACGCCGGCCCGCAGCGTCGCCGTGCTCCAGCGCGTCGATTTGAAGATGCTCGATCGGCTGGCGTCGTCGGGCGCGAAGTTCGGAAAGTCAAACGTGACCGCCCCACTGATGATGACACCCGAGTACATCAAGAGCTCTGGCGACGTCTTCCCGCTGGAGCTGATGGAAATCCAGCAGCTGCACGCGCTGGTGCTCGGCGAGGATCATTTCACCGAGCTGAGCTTCGAGCGCAGCAACGTACGCCTGCAATGCGAGCGCGAGTTCAAGGGCGAGCTGATCCAGCTTCGGCAGGGGCTGCTGGCGGCGGCGGGCAAGCACAAACTGCTGCCCCAACTGTGCCACGCGTGTGCGGCCCGGATCGTGCGCATGTTGCGCGGTGGCCTGTATCTCGGGGGCGTGAGTCCGGCCCCGAAGCTGACCCGCGAGATCGTCAAGCGGTCGGCGGAGGTCAGCGGTCAGCCGCTCGACACGCTCGCGCGGATCGTCACGATGCCCGACCAGATCGAGTTCGACGTGTTCGAGCGCTTCTACGGGGAGGTGGACGCGCTGACGAGCTATGTTGACAGGCTGACAGATGCGTGATCCAGCACCTGGCCGGCGGTTACGACAAACGAGCGATCTTGTAATGTGCACCCTCAGAATCCTGCCTTACCATTTGCGAATACGATGCGGATGAAATCGGTACAACAGCGTCTGGCGAACAGCGTTTGGCACATTCTCGCCGCGTGCGCCTTCCTCGCCGTCGTCTCGGCCGCGGTCGGTCAGGACCTGCCCCAACCGCGCAACCACGTAGAGGATCGGGCCAACGTGATCCAGCCGAACGTCGAGCGCCAGTTGATCGCCGTGCTCGCCGATCTGGAGCGAAAGACCGGCGCCCAGATCATCGTGGTGACGGTCGAGACGACCGGCGGCGTGTCAATCGAGGACTACGCCCTGAATCTTGCCGAGCGCTGGAAGCTCGGCCAAAAGGACAAGGAGAACGGCGCGTTGGTGGTCGTGGCGGTCAAAGATCGCGACTACCGATTTGAGATCGGTTATGGGCTGGAGGGCGTCCTGCCCGACTCGTTCGTCGGCAGCGTGGGACGCAACTACTTCGTCCCGTATTTTCGCCAAGGTGATTACTCAAGCGGCATCTACCAGGGCGTGCTGGCCATGGTGCAACAGGTCGCGCGAGATGCCAACGTCAGCATCAGCGGGGCGGCGGCACCAGTGGCACCGAAAGCCCCACGAGCGACCGGGCAGCGGGGCTACCGGCGTGGATCGCGCAGAGGTCTGTGGGGCTCATGTGGGGTGGTGCCCTTCATCGTCATCATCATCATCTTCAGCGTGCTGCGTAGTCGCGCAGGCTACCATCGGCGTTGGGGCGGGTTCGGGGGCGGCAGTTGGCTGACGTGGATGCTGCTCGGGAGCATGCTGGGTGGCGGGCGACGACGTTACGGCGGTTGGGGTGGAGGAGGCTTCGGAGGCGGCGGTTTCGGGGGCGGCTTCGGCGGCGGCAGCTTCGGGGGCGGCGGGGGCGGCGGCTTCGGCGGAGGTGGCGCCAGTGGCAGCTGGTAAAGTCTGCAAAAGCTGTGGCAATCGCGTCGCCGATCCGGCGGCAAAGTTCTGCAATGTTTGCGGTGAGGTGCTCGTCATGAGAAAGCGATCCAGTGCCATCGGCCTCCTGCTGGCCGTTCTAATCGTGGTCGTGGCCTTCGCACTCGTCGGCGGCGGGTGTGCCATCAGCGGATACAACAAGGCCGTGCGGAT
>CAZDTB010000222.1:0-7773 GCA_964508075.1 uncultured Planctomycetales bacterium | reverse complement strand
GGGACGTATGGCCCGCCGATCGACTGTTATGCCGGCCTCGAACCCAAGTTCGTTGTCGCCGGGGACCTGAACGGGGACGAGCGCCTCGACCTGGCGACGGCCAACGGCGGAAACGACACCGTCTCGGTGCTGTTGAACAACGGCAACGGGACGTTCGCCTCAGCAGCGCCTTATGATACTGGCGACGCCCCTGCCTCCGTTGCCGTCGCCGACCTGGACGGGGACGAACGTCCCGACTTGGCGGTGGCGAACGCCTGGAGCAACACTGTGTCGGTGCTGCTGAACGCCGCCGACGGGACGTTTGCACCGGCGGCGTACTATGCTGCCGGCCAGACGCCTTGTTCCGTTGCGGTGGGTGACCTGGACGGGGACGGATGGCCCGACCTGGCGGTGGCAAACAACGGGGGCGCCAACATCTCAGTGCTGTTGAATCAGATGGGATGGCTGACCGGCGACGTAGATGCCGATGGTACCGTTGACCTCGATGATTTGGCCGCACTGCTCGGCGCGTATGGCGCCTGCCAGGGTGACGCACACTACGACCCGAACGCCGACTTCGACGAGAACGGCTGCGTCGAGCTCTCGGACCTGGCCGGATTGCTCGGCGACCTTGGTGAGCGGGCGTTTGCCCCAGCGGTGCACTACGCTGCCGGCCCTGGAGCTAGCTCCGTTGCGGTCGGTGACCTGGACGGGGACGACTGCCTCGACCTGGCGGTGGCGAACTGGGGCAGCGTCAACGTCTCAGTGCTGCCGAACAACGGCGACGGGACGTTTGGCGCGGCGGTGAACTATCCCGCCGCCAACCAGCCTCAGTCCGTTGCGGTCGCCGATTTGGACGGGGACGATTGGCTCGACTTGGCGGTGGCGAATGAGGGTCGCGACAACGTCTCGGTGCTGCTGAACAACGGCGACGGGACGTTTGCCGCACCCGTGCACTATGGGGCCGGCAACTGGCCCAAGTTCGTTGCAGTTGGCGACCTGAACAGGGACGACTGGCTTGACCTAGCCGTGGCGAACCGGAGTAGCCACGACGTCTCGGTGCTGCTCAGCAACGGCGACGGGTCGTTTGCCGCAGCGCTACACTATGGCGCCGGCGACAAGCCTCAATCGGTTACGGTCGGTGATCTGAACGGGGACGGGTGGCTCGACCTGGCGGTGGCGAACCACGATAGCGACAACGTATCGGTGCTGCCGAACAATGGTGACGGGACATTTGCCGCGGCGTTGCACTACGGCGCCGGTCACTGGCCTCAGTCCGTTGCGGTCGGCGATCTGGACGGGGACGAGCGACTCGACCTGGCGGTGACGAACCGCGATGGCGACAACGGGTGTATCTGGGTGTTCCTGAACCAAGGCGGGCGCCGGCCGGGCGACGTGGCTCGTGACCTCGATGTTGATCTGGCCGATCTGGCCGCGCTGCTCGGCGCGTACGGCGCCTGTGAGGGCGACCCCAACTACAACCCGAACGCCGACTTCGACGCCAGCGGCTGCGTCGATCTCTGGGATCTGACGACGCTGCTGTCCAACTACGGAGCGGAAGCGTAGCGGCCGAACTCTGTCCCGGCCGTTTGCGCATGTGTGGCACCGTCAAGCGTTAGCCAATGATCTCCTTGATTGCCGGGATCACAAGCAGAAGCAGACACTGCCATTCCACGGACGCGGCCCGGTCCCAACCGGTGGCTCTTGCGCCCAGCGTTCGGCCGCCGACCGCGGTCCGCGGCCACCAGCGGCCGACGCGTTGCTGGTACGCGACGTATTCATCCCCGTGCCGCTTCGTCAGCCGATACTCTTCGAAGCGGATGGCCCGATCGTATACCAGCGCTGCCCATCCACCGACCAGTGGAATCATCCAGGGCAGCTCGCAGAGCACGGCCAGGCTCGCGAGAAGGAGCAGGTTCCCGACGTATACCGGGTTGCGTGTCACGGTGTAGGGGCCGGTGGTGGCCAGCGCGTGACCCGCCCGCAGCCGGTATTTCAGATGCTTCTGAGCCCAGACCCGCAGCACCACACCCCCCGCGAACAACAGCAGACCGGTCGCCCACACGCCCGCGTCGTATTCCCACTCCCAGCGGTGCCAGAGGAGCAGCAGCGCCACGGCCGGAACCATAAGCAACCCGCGCAGCTTGAAAGCGACGGCGTCACATAAACGGTACGGTTTCATCTGAGGACCCTTTCGCTCCCATCCTCGCCTGGCGTATTGTAGCGGATAGGACCCGCCACGGGCGAACCGGTGATCGGGCCACGTGCGCTGAGCGGTGATCGCGACGGTCCGGGGCGCGCATCATTCGCCAAACGATGACATGGAACCCCCGGCTTGGTCGTGTGCGGTCACGCGCCCGCCGGCGCGCGGAGGTCAATTTCGGGAAACCCAGGCGTGTTTGATCGGCTGAAGTCCATCGGCTGTCGATTCCAGCGCGAGTTGAAGGTCTATCGGCTCGTCCTCCGCGATCCCCGGACGCCACGGGTGGCAAAGGTCCTGCTCGGGTTGGCCGTGGCGTACGCCGCTCTCCCGTTCGACCTCATTCCCGATTTCATACCAGTGATCGGACACCTTGATGACGCCATCATCGTGCCCCTCCTGGTGATCCTGGCGCTGAGGATGATCCCCAAGGAGGTCGTCGAGGAGCACCGGCGCAGCGTCGGGTTGTAACGACCTGCTGACTCAATACGCCAATCGGGATTGTGGCTGCGTAGCTCTCAGCTCTCAGCCATCAGTCGTCTGCCATCAGGCGTGGGCTATCGGCTCGAAAGTAGCGGCCGGGCCCCGTACCGGCCGTCGCATTTGTAGCGGCCGGGCCCCGCACCGGCCGGTCTCGCCTGTGTGGTACCGTCAAGCGTCAGCCTGCCCAAGTCTGCGCCCCGCCACGCCCTGCCTGCCTCAGACCGTGCCGAGCGGCTGAGTTGGCTTTGCTCATCGGTCTGTCCATCATGAACCGCCAAGTGAGCGCCACCGCGAGCAGCGCGCTGGAGCCGAGCGCAAGTGTCAGAAACACCGCCCCAGGGATCCCCAACGCAACCGCGGCTTCGTACGGCTCACTGTAGTAGCCGCCCCAGAACAGCGACCGGCGAAAGCCAGCCACTGGGAGGAGATACGTCGCGAGGTCAATCCACCAGAGACTTGCAGAAACCAGGATCGCCCGCGGCAGCCCGCGCCAACGTCGGAGATACAGGACCACGGTCGCCACAGCAGCGACGAGCCACGTGCTGAGAGAGCCGGCCAGCCACGTTATCGACTCGCCGGTCGCCGACGAGACTCCGTCGACCCCACACCAGCCGTAGTGTCCTTGCCACCCGATCCAGTCCGGCTCCGGGTAGAGTTCCACGCCCAGCACTTCGACGTAGGTGATCTGCCCGCCGCACAGCGTGCCCACCAGCCCGTGCCCCACGACTTCATGCCAGAAGGTTCCTACGGGCACGCATAGGGCCAGCAGACACAGGTAGATGACGAACATCCGCGCTCGGAATTGCCGGCCAGCCCGTGGCGCTGCCTTCTCGCCGCCTGGCTCAGCAGCGTGCACGGGGCGGTCCGACTGCTCCATGCGACAGCCTCCGGGAGGTACTCGTCTGCTTGGCCTCACGGCCAACGCGGCCGTGTCACACGTTCGGTGCCACACGTTCGCTGCCACATGTTCGGTGGCTCGTGCTTTCGTGCGTGGCGCGGCTGTGTCAGCCGTGTTTTCGTCCAGCCACCGTAGCTGGTCGGCGCTGCCGCTGCGGCCGTCAGACGCTTACAAAGAAGTTGTACAGCGTGCTGACGATGTTGGCTGTAATTCGCTCGGCGGCCGCGCTGACGAGAAAGTAGTAAGGGTCGCCGACGCAACTGCCGAGCTGCAGCAGCACGCAGCCCGGCAGTGCGAGCCACAGCCACTTGGCCCCGTGAGGTTTCATGCGGTCTCCTCTATGTGAGACACAATAATCTCGACCGTTGCGAGGTCACATCCGGCCGTGGCGGATGATCGCCACCAGCAGGACGAGGCCCATGACGCCGGCGGCCAGGAAGCCGACCAGGCCGATCAGCGGGACTTCGCCCCATTTGGGGGGGATATCCGAGACCACGATCAGCGACGAGCCGACGATCAGCGCTGCCACCACGATCGCGAACGCGACCCGGTTGGCGACGTGCTCGTAGGTGTCGAGCATCTTCTCAAAGCCGCGATGCTCCACTCCCATCCGCAAGTTGCCGCGCTTGGCCAGCCGGAGCAGTTCGCGCATTCCACCGGGGATTTCGCGGGCGAGCTGGAGCAGCTCGTTGCCAGAGTCGTACAGCTCGCCCAGCAATCGCCGCGGAGCGAAGCGCTCCATCTTGAGCTTGCGCACATACGGCGTGGCAATCGCCACCATGTCGATCTGGGGATCGAGCACCACGCCGACCCCCTCGGCGGTCGTCATCGCCTTGAGCATCATCACCAGGTCGGCGGGAATCCGCAGCCGGTGCTTGCCGAGCAGGTCGAACAGTTGCTGCAACAGCCGTCCCATGTCCACCCGCCCGAGCTCAGCCACGACGTGCAGGTCGAGCATTTCGCCGACGTCGCGCTCCAGTGCCCGTGTATCCACCTCCCATTCGTCATCGTGCTCGGCCAGGCGGAGCAACGCCGTCGTGGTCTTGGGCGCGTCACGCGCGGCCGCCCCGTACACCAGGTCGGCGAAGTCCTCCCGGCAGCGACGGTCGAGCCGGCCGACCATGCCGAAGTCAAGATAGCAGAGCACGTTGTCCGGAAGGACGAAAACATTGCCCGGGTGTGGGTCGGCATGGAAGAACCCGTGCACGAAGATCTGCTTGAGCATCAGCTCGGCCCCGCGGGCGGCAATCCGGCGACGGTCGAGCCCGTTTTCCGCCAGAGCATCGAGGTCGGCCAGGTTGACGCCCGAGATGTACTCCATGGTCAGCACGCGGCCGGTCGAGTAGTCGCGATAGATCTTTGGCACGTAAACCGTGTCGTCGTCCAGGAACTGGTTGGCGAAGCGCTCCAGGTGCGCCCGCTCGATGCCGTAGTCCAGCTCCTGCTCCATCACTCGGGCGAATTCCTCGACGATCTTGGTCGGTCGATGGAGCTCGGCCTCCTGCACGTGCCGCTCGAGCAGCGTCGCCAGGTGCAGCATGATCTCCAGATCGACCTCGATCGTGTGGCGGATGTCGGGTCGCTGGACCTTGACGACCACCTCCTCCCCGTCCTTGAGCCGGGCGCGATGCACCTGCCCGATCGAGGCGGCCGCGAGCGAGCTCTCGCTGAACTGTGCAAACGATTCGCTCAACGGTCGGTGCAGCTCCTCCTCGACGATCTCGCGAACCTGCTGGAACGGAAACGGCGGGACGGCATCGCGGAGCTTCTCCAGCTCGGTGATGAACTCGGCCGGGATGAGATCGGGGCGGGTCGAAGCGATCTGGCCGACCTTGACGAACGTCGGGCCGAGCTCTTCCAGGATCATGCGCACCCGCTCGGCCCGGGTGTGCTTCTCGACGTGGGCGCGATCGCGGCGCGCGATCATCTGCAACCCGATTTCCAGATATTGGCCGATCTTCAGCCTGTCAACCAGATCGTCGAAGCCGTACTTGATCAGCACGGTGAGAATCTGCCGATACCGGTTCACGTGCTGGTAAGTGCGTGAGACGATCCCGATTTTGCGAATCGCCATGTGTGATGGTCCGCCGTAGACTCCCGGGGCCCGCGGCTAATGCGAGTGCGCGGCGAGGTTGCGTTCGAGCTCGTCGATCCGGGCCCGGAGCTGGGCGATGTCATCGCGGGTGGGCAGGTTGGTGCGCTTGAGGTTCTCGTTGACCACCCGCTGCACGGTCTCCTCGAGCTCCTGACGCATCTTCTCCGACTTGCCGACGACTTCGTTGACAAACTCCTGGCCCTTCTCGGAGGACAGCTTGGCGGCGTCCGCGACCTCGCGCGCCATCGCCTCAGCCTTCTCCTTGCTCATCACCGCCAGCCCGACGCCAGTCAGCATCGTTTTCTTGATCAGGTCGAACATCGTCTCTCTCCTTTTCGCACCGCGAAGTAATCACGGATTGTACAGACAGCGCCGGGTAATCACTAGTGCTCTGTAGCGCGTGACATGATGGATAACGCGAAGGGTGGCCCACCTCTTTACAGGTGGGGAACACGAATAGGCCTTAGTTTCGCGTTCCCCACGGCTGAAGGCGTGGGCCACCCATCAAGTGATGTGTAACAGGGCTGTAGCTGCGGCCGTGGAGTCCTGCGGCGGTTCACCAACCGACGGGTCGAACCGATCGCGGTCGCACGCTACACTTTCGGCCATGGCCCGACCACGCGCCCCGCAACCGGTCAAGCTCTTCTGCGGACTGCTCAGCGGCGACCCCGACCTGCTCCAGCGCGCCCGGCAACTCTTGCGCCGTCGTTTCGGACCGATCGACCTCGAAAGCGACATTTGGCCATTCGACCAGACCGACTACTACCAGGACGACATGGGCCCCAAGCTCCAGCGGCAATTTGTCAGCTTCGAGCGACCGACCCATCCCGACGCCCTGCCTGGTGTCAAGCACGACACCAACGCGATCGAGGAAGAGATCGCCCAGCAGTGTGCCGCGCTCGAGATCACGCGGCCGGTGAATCTCGACCCGGGCTACCTCGATCTGGGAAAGCTGGTGCTCGTCACGACGAAGGACCGCTCGCACCGGCTGTACATCGGCCAGAGCATGTACGCCGAGGTCACGCTGCACTTCATGCAGGAGCGCTGGCAGACCTGGCCCTGGACGTACCCGGATTACCATCGACCGGAATACCAGGAGTTTTTCACTCGCGTCCGTGACCGGTTCCGGCAACAGCGCCGTGATCTCCCGGCAGCCTTCGGAGAGGGCGACGCATGAACCCAGGTACGCTGTCCAAGTTGCTGCTTGCAGCCGGCGGCGCCAGCTTCGTGCTTTCCCTCTGCCTGATCCCGATCGCGATGCGGATTGCCAGAAGGATCGACTTCGTGGATCACCCCGGCGGGCACAAATCCCACGAGAAAGTGACGCCTTACGGTGGCGGCAGCGCCATCTTCCTCGCCGGCTGGCTGCCCACCATTCTGCTGCTGATTCTGATCGTGGTGCTGCCGGTGGAGTGGATTACGCGTGTCTTCGGCGAGGAAATCGTACCGTATGTCGGCGGAGCGCGCCAGCGCTCCGGTCCGACGCTGATCATCCTGGCCGGCGGCGTCGTGCTGCACGTGTTGGGGCTCGTGGACGACTTCCGCTCGCTCGGAGCGCTGCCCAAGCTGGCCGTCATCGCGATCGTTGGCTTACTGGTTTCAGCCGTCGGCGGCGTGCGGATTGCTGAGTTCCTGGGGCCGGTCGCTTCCATATTGCTGACCATCGCGTGGATCATTGTGGTTACCAACGCGTTCAACTTCCTCGACAACATGGACGGGCTGAGCGCCGGCGTCGCCTGCATCGCTACCGTGTTCCTGGTAATCTGCGGCGTAATGGCCGGGCAGGTGCTCGTGCCGGGGCTGGCGTGCGTCTTTCTGGGTGCGATGCTGGGATTCCTGGTCTTCAATTTTTCTCCCGCCCGGATCTTCATGGGTGACGCCGGCAGCCTGTTGGTCGGCTACATGCTCGCCGTCGTCTCGATTCTGACCAGCTACTGGGAAAGCGGTACCGACCGACCGCCGTTCGCACTGGCGATGCCGCTGGTCGTCCTCGCCGTCCCGCTCTACGACTTCGCCAGCGTGGTTGTCATCCGGGTTCTGGAAGGGCGGAATCCTCTGAAGGGTGACCAGCGGCACTTCTCCCACCGCCTGGTCGACCGCGGCCTCAGCCGGCGATCC
>CAZDTB010000221.1:0-7798 GCA_964508075.1 uncultured Planctomycetales bacterium | reverse complement strand
TGGCCGGTCTGCTGGCCGTCTACGGCACGACTTGTCCGTAGCCCTTTCGCAGCACAAGCGCTTCACCAGAGGGGCCAGCCCACCCGGGCTGGCCCTTCGCGTTCCCCGTCTGATGCCCTTGGCAGGCGAGCACCGGTGCGCCGATTCGGGGGCCGCTCCTGACAATCGCCAATTCGAGCGCAGTTTTTCCAAGGTTTTCCGGGTTCCGCTTGGTACACTCGTGTGAGGGCGCAGTGGGCGTCTCCCGGTCGATCCCCTGAGCCATAACCCGGGGCGATCGCTCCGCTTAGCCGGAATGTTTCGCTTCCAACAATGGAGGACAGTTGTGCAACCGAAACGCATTTACATTCTGTTTGTTGCGGCCGTCGGCCTGCTGTGTGCGAGCCCGTCGCTGGCACGAGATCCGATGGGCACCGTATTCACCTATCAAGGTCAGCTCAAGCAAGCCGGTGCGCCGGTCAATGGGCTGACCGATTTCGAGTTCACGCTGTGGGACGCGGAGAGCGGCGGTAGCCAGGTCGGTTGGGCGGTGCAGGTCAGGCAAGTCGACGTCATCGACGGCTTGTTCACCGTGCAGCTCGACTTCGGATCCGGCGCATTCGACGGCGAAGCCCGCTGGCTCGAGATCACGGTGACTTATCCGTCTGGCGGTGATCCCACTACGCTCAGTCCCCGGCAACCACTCACCGGCGCCCCCTATGCCCTGTACGCACTCAACGCCACCGGACATTGGGCGGCCAATGGAGACGACATCTACAACACGAACAGCGGCAACGTCGGCATCGGCACGACCAGTCCTTCCCACGCGCTGCACGTCGAAAGCGACGACGCGCAGGCGGTGTTCGCCGAGAACACCGCTTCCGGCGGCGTCGGGGTGCACGGCCTCGCCAGCGACTTTGACGGTGGGGGGCACGGTGTCCATGGCGAGACTTACGGGACAACCGGGATCGGCGTGTTCGGCATCGCCGCGATGACTACCGGCATCAACTACGGTGTGTATGGTCAGAGTCAGAGCCAGACCGGCCGGGGCGTGTCCGGCCTCGCCAACAACGCGGCGGGCGTCAATTACGGCGTCTATGGGCAGACCAACAGCGCCGACGGTTGGGCAGGTTACTTCGTGGGACGTGGCTATTTCAGTGGCGACGTTGGGATCGGCACGACCGCGCCCGCCGCGACGCTGGATGTTACCAATCCCGGCGGCCAGACCGCGATCTCAGGAACCAGCCCGTGGATCGGCGTCTACGGCATCCACAATTCCACTACCGGGACGTTTCCAGGTGTCTGGGGTGAGACCGACTCGTTGGCGAGCGGGGCGGCCGGCGTACGCGGCAAAGTGACCAGCACCGACCCGGGCCCGCTCTCGGCAGGCGTGTTTGGCATCAATGCCGGCACCGGAAGCAACGGTGTCGGCGTCCGCGGCACACACGCCGGCGGTGGCGCGGGCATCTACGGCACCTCCGAGCTGGGCGAGGCCGGGCACTTCGAGATCACGAATGCTTCGAACGACGAGGCGGCCGTGTACGCCACGACCAACGGAACCGGCACGGCCGGCCAGTTCGCTTACGACAACGCCGGCAGTCCCGGCACCGGCATCCTGGCAACCAGCAACGGACCTACCGGCAGCGCCGCAATCTCCGGATTGGCGACCGGTGCCGCGCACGCGGTGACCGGCACGGCCGTGGGCACCGGCCGAGCGGGCTTGTTCCAGATCATCAACGGAAGCAGCAATACTACGGCGCTTTACTGCGCCACCACCGGTACGGGTCTGGCATTTGAGGCGAACGGCACGGCGCGCGTCGAGGTGCTCGAGATCACCGGCGCGGATCTGGCCGAGAAGTTCCCTGTCAGCGAAGAGGTCAAACCCGGGATGGTGCTCGCAATCGACCGCCAATATCCGGGGCAGCTCTGTTTGGCGCGGGGCGCGTACAACCGGTGCGTGGCCGGCGTCGTGAGCGGCGCGGGCGGTCTGCCCACGGGCGCCGTGCTCGGACGCTTGCCGGGCCACGAAGACGCGCCGCCGGTGGCCCTCAGCGGCCGCGTGTGGGTCTATTGTGATGCCACCGAACAACCGATCGAACCGGGCGACCTGCTGACTACCTCGGATACCCCTGGCTACGCCATGAAATCCACCGACCGCGCGCGGTCGTATGGCGCAACGATCGGCAAGGCTATGACCGGTCTGGACAGCGGCCGCGGCCTGGTACTCGTGCTGGTTAACCTGCAATAGCACTCGTCGCCATGGCGATGAGCTTAACGGAGCGATCACAGATGATTCCGAACCAACAACCAACGCGATTCGCGCTCGCCCTCCTCGTCAGCCTGATGGGCTTGCCGGGGCTTGCCGCTTGGGCGGGCGACTTGCCGGTCACCGGCGTGCCGGTGCCGGAACTGGCGGATTTTGACCAGGCCATGCAGGACCTGATGGCCGAGCACGAACTTGAGGGCGGTGTTCTGGCAGTATCGAAGGACGGCTGCGTCGTCTACCAGCGCGGCTTCGGCTGGCTGAGCGAGTCCTATCCACTGCCGGAGAATACGCTCATGCGCCTGGCGAGCGTGGAGAAGCCGCTCACGGCCGCGATAATTCGAAGGCTTATCGACTTCGGAGATATCAGCCTGACCGACCACGTGTTCGACCTCGGCCAGCCGGGCGGCGGCATCCTGCACATCGAGCCCTGGGAGGACCTCGGAAACGACGAACTCCCCGACATTACCGTGGAGCATCTGCTGCACCACGAGGGTGGGTGGGACGCGGACCTCATCGACTTCGACCCGCAATTCGCAGCGATCTACATCGCCGGTCAGATGGGCATTCCCTCCCCGCCGGGTCGCGAGAACACTGTCCGCTACATGCTCAGCCAGCCTCTGCAACACACGCCTGGCACGGAACACCACTACTGCAATTTCGGCTACATGCTGCTGGGGCTGATTGTCGAGCAGTTTGAGGGCCCCCCGCATGTGGACGCCATTCGTGAGCACATCCTCACCCCGGACATGTGGGTGCCGGCCACCGAGCTGATCCGTGGCCGGACCTTTCGGGCCGATCAGAGCCTGCGCGAGCCCTGGTACATCTGCCCGGGTTGCTACTGCAGCAATGTATACGACTCGGGCGGCCCCAGCGTCCCGTGCCCTTACGGTGGCTGGGATCACGAGTCCTTCACCGGCCACGGCAACCTCGTCGCCAGCGCAGCGCCGCTGCTCACGTTCCTGGACAACTATGCCGTGAGCGGCACGAACATCGGCATGCCGCTGAGCACGCCCGGCGGTGGCTGGCACACCGGCGCGGTCGACGGCACCAGCACGATCGCGCAGCAGCGCTCCGACGGCATCAACGTCGTCGTGTTGTTCAACCAGCGCATGCCGAGCAACGACCCGGACCTGGCCAGGACGATGGCCACGGCCATCTGTGCCCGAATCGACGACCCGAACACGCCGATCACCTGGCCGACGCTCTGCGTGGACGGCAGCTGGGTGGATTTTGACGCGACGTCCTCCGGCTTCGGCGGCTACGATGACCCGTTCCACACCATGGATGTCGCGCTGGCGGCCAGCGCCCCGGGCGTCAAGCTGCGCGTCAAGCCGGGCGCCTCGAATTGGACCGGGACGCTTTCGATGCGGATGCGGATCGACGCACCGTTTGGCACAGTGACCATCGGCCAGTGAGTCGCTGGAGCGGTGTGCAGGAGATCGCAATCATGTTTGCGAAACGAAGAACCGTGCCGTTTCTCGCGACCTTAGCGCTTCTCACCGCGGTCGCGGCGAGCGGGCAGACCTATGACCTGTCGTGGCATACGATCGACGGCGGCGGGGAGATGTTTACCACCGGCGGCGATTATGAGCTGTCCGGCACCATCGGACAACCGGACGCCGGCGTGCTCATGACCGGCGCCGACTTCGTGCTCGCCGGCGGCTTCTGGGCCGGGGGCGCCGAAGAACCGTTCTGCTTCGGCGACCTCGACGGCGACAACGATATCGACCTGGCCGACCTCGCCCAACTGCTGGCGAACTACGGGACCACGAGCGGCGCCGTCTATGAAGACGGCGACCTGGATGTCGACGGCGACGTGGACCTGGCCGACCTGGCCGCGCTGCTCGCCGTCTACGGCACGACCTGTCCGTAGCTGCCTCGCCGCACAAGCGCTTCACGAAAGGGACCAGCCCACCCGGGCTGCCCCTTCGTGTTGCGCTGAACCTGCCACACCCCGCGGCGCGCGGGGCACCTTTACATGCGGTGTGGCGCTCAACGATTTCAACGTCGCTGGCGGTTTTTCCGAGAGTTGCGGGGCCAATTTCGCTAGACTGGTTCAAGGGCGTACAGTGCGTCTCCTGTTCGACGGCTCGGGCAAGGACCCGGGCCGATCGTCCAGTTTGGCTGAAGGCATCACTCCTGAGTGTGGAGGACGGAGATGAAGACGAGGAAGCTCCCGGTTCTGGCCACGGTTGCAGTTCTGATGGTTGCTCCAGGTGTGCTGCACGCGCAGACGCCGGTGGGCACGGAGTTCACCTACCAGGGGCAGCTCAGGCAGGCCGGCGATCCGGTCGACGGCCAGGCCGACATGGTGTTCCGACTCTACGACGCCGCGGCCGGCGGCAATCAGGTCGGCTCGACGGTGGGACCGGCCTTCGTGGACGTCGCGGACGGGTTGTTCACCGTCCAGTTGGACTTTGGCGCGGCGGCTTTCAACGGCGACGCGCGCTGGCTGGAAGTCGAGGTGGAGTTCCCTTCCGGTGAAGGCAACTGGACCACGCTGAGTCCGCGGCAGCCGATGACGCCGGCGCCGTACGCGTTGTACGCGCTCAGCGGTCCGGGCGGTGGGGGGCATTGGGCGGCCAATGGGGACGACATCTACAACACGAACGCCGGCGACGTCGGGATTGGAATCACGACGCCGTCGTCCCCACTGCATGTGGTCGGCAGCGGTTCGCGTACGGCGCGGGTGCGAAACACGTCAGCTACCGGCGGAACAGCGCTGCTCGCCGAGGCGACCGGTGGTTCCGGGTATTCGTGCGCCCTCAATGCGTACGTTTGCACGCCGACCGGCGACGCGGTTTACGCGTTCAACGAGGCGGACTCGGGCAACGCCCACGCGTTCTCTGGTGAGACTTCCAGCCCGGACGGTGTCGCCATCTACGGCCTCGCCGGCGACGGCTCCGAGTACAGCACCGGCATCGGCGTCTATGGGAAGTCGAACGGCGATTACAACGCCGCCGGCGTGTACGGGGAAGCTGCCACAACCGCCGGGACTGGCTATGGGGTCCGCGGCGTCGCCAGCAGCGGAACCGGGGTGCGCGGCGACCACCAGGGTACCGGTAACTACGGTAAACTCGGGACCTCGACCGCAGGAGTCTACGGCCGGACCGGCCAGGATTACACGTATGCCGTCAGGGGATACGCCGGCAGCGCCAACGCCTACGCGGGTTACTTTACCGGCGGGCGCAACTACTTCGAGGGCGACGTGGGTATCGGCACGACCGCCCCGGGCGCCAGGCTGCATGTGGCCCAGGCGACAGTTTCCGGCAATACGATCATCGGGCAGGGCACGGTGGACGGCGCCAGCCCGAACATCCTGCTCGAGGAGGATTGTGGCGAAAACGCAAATATCCGTCTGAACGAGGCCAATGACGCGGCCCTGGAGTTCCAGACGGGGGGAGCCACTCGGCTGGCAATCCGCCAGGACGGCCTCGTTGGCATCGGAACGCCGCAGCCGACCGAAGCGCTGGACGTTGTCGGCACCGTCAAAGCGGACGGTTTTCACCTGACCGCATCGCCCGGCGACGGCTTGGTGCTCACAAGCGACGCGGTCGGCGTCGGCACCTGGCAACCGGCTGGCGGCACCCTCTGGTCCGTCAACGGGGACGATATCTACAATGACAACTCTGGCAATGTTGGGATTGGCACGTCTACGCCTGGCAGTCGACTCGACATTGATAGAAGAGTTTTTGTGGAGAGGATTGAGAGCGGTTCAGGTTGGATCCGGACGGCGGGCGACTCGCCGGACGCAGTGAACGTACAAATCACCAACCTCGTGGATCATCCCGGCAATGGCTATGTCGCTGTGTACGACTCCGCAAATAACATAGACGCGGGCTTGTACGTTGACGCGAACAGTAACGGTGTGATCTTTGCCGACATCAAGAACGCGCGTATGCCCAACCCAAATCAGGAAGGCACCGAAATCTGGTACGCCTGCCCGGAAGGCCCGGAGGCGGCGGCATACGTGCGCGGGACCGCAATGCTCGCTAACGGGCGCGCAGAGGTCAGGCTGCCGGAGCACTTCATCGCGGTTGCGGGACCCGAGGGGATCACCGTCCAGGTCACGCCACTCTCAGCCGAGTCTAAGGGCTTGGCGGTCGTCGAGAAACACGCCGATCGCTTCGTCGTCCGCGAGCTGTTCAACGGCAGCGGCGCGTACGGCTTCGACTACACGGTGATGGCGGTCCGCAAGGGCTACGAGGACTACCGCGTGATTCGACCCGCTAGCGAAGCCTTGGCCGCAGAGCCGATCGACGTTGATCAGGGCAGCGAGTGATCGCCTCCCCAGGCGTTCAGGAACGGGATTCGAAACGCAGATTCGACCTGAGATCAGGCGCACCACACGGAGACGTGGATCATGAACAATCGTAGAACGAGACTCGCCTTGACCATCAGCATAGCCGTTCTCTCTGCGACCGGCGGGGCCGCCCAGGACTTCACGCTGGATTGGTGGACCATCGACGGCGGGGGCGAGATGTGGACGACCGGCGGCGACTTCGAGCTGTCCGGCACGATCGGCCAGCCCGATGCGTCGACAACCAGCATGAGCGGCGGCGACTTCGAGCTCGCCGGCGGCTTCTGGGCGGGCGCCGCCGAGGACGAATTCTGCTACGGCGACCTCGACGGCGACAACGACATCGACCTGGCTGACCTCGCCCAACTGCTGGCGAACTACGGGACCACGAGCGGCGCCGTCTACGAAGACGGCGACCTGGATGTCGACGGTGATGTTGACCTGGCCGACCTGGCAGGACTGCTGGCCGTTTACGGCACGGTCTGCGAGTAGCGAGCAGGGAGCGGATCTGCCGGCGCTGCTGGCCGTCTACGGAGCCAGCTGCCCGCAGCCGACAGGGGCAACTGAAGCGACCCGCGGCCTATTCACAGAAAGAGGGCCTGCCAACGGCAGGCCCTTCCTCTCTCACAAGATCATCAGATTCCTGAGACGAGCCGGACTACGTCGTTTCCGCCGCCGCTGCCTCTTCCTGCTTCTTCTCGTCGGATTCGGGCGGGGCTTCGAGGCCCTCGAACTTCAGCTTCTTGGCGTCCTCTTCGTCCGGGTCGGGCTCGACGGTTACCTTGATGATGCTCTTGCCGACGTACATGTTCCGCAGGATGTTCTCGCTGAGCGGGTCCTCGACCATGCTCGAGATGCACCGCCGCAGCGGTCGCGCGCCGAACTTCTCGTCGGTACCCTTCTCCAGCAGCAGTTCCTTGGCCTCGTTGGTCAGCACGAGCTTGAGGCCGTGCTCTTGGAGCCGCTTGGCGACTTTGGCGGCCTCCAGTTCGAGGATGTTGAGCAGGTTCTCGTGATTCAGCTTGTGGAATACGACGACTTCGTCGATGCGGTTGATGAACTCCGGCCGGAAGACGCGCTCGAGTTCGTTGACCAGCATGTCCTTCATCTTCTCGTAATTCACCTCTTCGTCGCGCTTCACGAAGCCGAACGGATCGGAGCTCATGATCTTGTCGGCCCCGATGTTGCTGGTCATGATCATGATCACGTTCTTGAAGTCGACGTTGCGGCCGAACGAGTCGGTCAGCCGGCCC
>CAZDTB010000220.1:7006-7873 GCA_964508075.1 uncultured Planctomycetales bacterium | reverse complement strand
GCCAACGCAGAAAGCGGTAACCGGGAGCCAAAGCACGCGAGACATCTGTGGGGATGCATAACCCTCTCCTCTCCACAGGTACATACTCAGACCTGTAGCCTAGGTCCCTTTTAGCCCATCTGCGGCGAAAAGTCAACGCAGGCCCTGCACAATATTTGTTGTTTATTGGCCCGGACGCGCCCCCTACGACGCTAACGACTTGACACTACCAGGGTTATGACGCGAATTCGGCTTGTCCGGCCTCCCGCCGCTGAATGCTCCCGCAGCCCCCCAATGAAACGGGGCCGACCCAAGGGCCGGCCCCGTGTGTAGTCTCAATCTCATGGCGCCGCCGCCGCTGCGGCAGGCGTGCCGTCTACCGCCGACGCAGGAGCGCCAGGGCCCCGATCGCCAGCAACCCCAGACTGCCGGGCTCGGGTATGATGACGTAGCTGCTCGTGCCGCTGGCCAAGTCCTGTGCGCTCAACGTGAAGCTGACCAGCGAACTCATGTCATAGACCGTCTCGCCGATCGGCAGATAGCCGGTATCCGGATGATCGAAGTCCTCGGTGACCGTCTCGAGTAAGCCGGCGCTCATGGAAAAAATGCCTTCGGCGAAGGTGGTGCCCTGCGGACCGCCAAAAGGATCACCCGCCCAGCCATTGTACTGGGCCAGGTAGGCCCCGCCGGTGTCGCCGACACCCGTGAGCGTGGCGCTGCCGCCATCAAAATCGGTCAGCGTATACGAGGCATGGGCGTAGCCTTCGGCCAAATCCCCTGCGATCGGGGGGTCAACCTCAAGCAGCGCGGAGGCAATGTAGAACGCCGTATCCTCCGGGCCAGACTGAACCGAGAAGCTCAGGTTGACTTCCGGATCGTCGACGATGG
>CAZDTB010000220.1:0-6996 GCA_964508075.1 uncultured Planctomycetales bacterium | reverse complement strand
TGTGCCAGAAGTCGTATGGATCCTCCATGGTCCAGCTCCAGGTCTGCGTTGCGGGGTCATACTCGCCCCACTCGGCGAGAACCGAGAAGCTGGCCGCGAAATCGCCGGCCTCGGCGGTGATCTCGAAGACGACCTCCGGCACGTCAGCCCGCGCCACGCCGGGTACAAGCGTCAGAGCGCACAATGCAACCACAACCCCCCGTCCGGCACGCAAGAATCCATTAGTAAACATTTGCTCGTTCTCCTCCGATAGAGCGCGGCCTGCTGTCCAGCCTATGCATTTCGCGACAGTTGTAGGGTGCAGTATATGGGCCGCGCGCACCCGTGTCAAGCACGAACATCCTATAAGTGTGGACAATTCGCTCAAAAACCTGAAAAAAGTCCGAGAGCGCCGAAGAGCGTGCCCACCCGCCAGCAGATCGCCCGTAACCCCCTCATTATCAACGAGTTCCATGCGTCCTTCAGACGCGAGGCGCCCTCGCAGATCAGAGCCCCCCCGCCTCCGGCTCGATCCAAATCCCGATTTCGAAGGTCCCCGAGAGCACTCGGCGGCTGTGTGCAACCCGCCCCAGCAGCCGAGTCGGTTCACCGTCCAGCGGTGGCAGCAAAACCTCGACCGAGGTCCCCTCGGCCATCGACTGACCCACTTGAACCGCCAGACCGTTGGCCGAAAGGTTGACCGTTTGTCCGACGACGCAAACCCCCTTCCCCTGCAGCGCATCCGAAGCACGCACGCGGCAGGGAACCCGGTGAGACACACGCCGTTCGGCCCGGCGACGCGACTTGTTCAGCTTCACTGCGACAGCGGCCGCCGACGGCGTCTTGAGCACTGACGGATTCATCGTCGACCCTCCGGACGTGAGAACACGGAGCCACTATAGGATGCATCGGCCGAAAACCGCTTCCGGCTTTAGCAGAAAAATGACCGTGGCCCCCAAAACTTCCGCGACGACCGGGCGACGACACGCGCTGCTGATCCCGACAGCGGCCGGGCGACCGGAGCGGTTCAAACGCTGGGCGTGTCCGCCAGCACTTCCAGCCGAGTGTGCTGGTCGGACACGATCGTGGTGATTTCCCCGTCCACTTTCCGCAGACGAATGCGCGTCAGCCACAGCTCGCCGTTCTTCCCACGCACATGCCAGCTGCCGGTCTGTTCGGACTTGACGGAAAGAACGGTGCCCACGGTTTCGTGCGTCCAGCTTCCTTCACGCCGCTCGACTTCCTGATACACGCGAATGCGTTGTCCGGGCTTGATTTCCTGCTTGGTCATATGGCCGCTCTGCGAAGAAAAGTGCAACGAGATTGACGGGTCGAATTCCTTAAGACACTTCCGAGCCCTAACGCCGCTGGATACCTCGCGCAGCTTGCCCGAGATTCACGGGCGCGACACCCGTGTCACCCAGGCCGCGTTGGACGCTTTCAGATCACCACCCGCCGATTGTACACGTACCACTCGAAAAATGCGATCAGTAGCGCGGCGCCGATGAACCAGCGCCACACCTCCGGCGTGGCCGAACGAATCACCTCGCCTACCTCGATCGTCGCCCCCCCGCCCAGCTCGAAGCTCTGGCGCGGCGAGATATCGCTCTCGCTGGCGCTCTCCAGATTGACCGCGAACCGATCGCGCCCGGGAACCCCCGGCTCGACCTGGTAGACTCCGACCTTGTGCGTGGCGGCGTAACGGGCTACGCCGCGCGCGTCGGCGCGCAGCGTGACGTGCGTGCCGTCGGGGCACGCCAGTCGCGCGGTCTCCGTCTCCGCCGCCAGCGGAATGCGCAGCGGGTCCCCAGGCCGTAACGGCTCCCGCTCGGCCAGGGCTCCGCCACTGCCCATGAACAGCACCGCGTTTTGCACGAACTTGGGGAAGCTGACCTTGCCCCACCAACTGCTGTTCTCGATCGCGAAGCTCAGCACCAGATAGTGTCGCCCTTCGTTCGAATAGCGAAACAGCACCGCGCCACGCGGTCCTTCGATCAGCTTCTCGGCCCGTGGCGGCGTCTCCAGCACCAAACCCTGGGCGGCAAAAACATAATCCAGGGCAACGTTCCGCAGAATCGGGTGGGTCTCATCCCACCATTGCAGCGAATGATCCTCCAGCTCGCCCTCAACCGTAATCCCCTCGTTCTCCGGTACCGCGCCCAGAAACACGTAGTTGCCCGACGGCAGACGCGACGTCCTGTGCTTGTCGAAGATCACCACGTCGTAGAGCGACTGGCCGTTGAGCTCAATCTCCTCGGCGGGTGAGTTCTCATACTGCTGAGGCGTCAAATAGTCGTATTTTTCCAGGGATAGTCCCTGCAAGGCGGCTTCCAGGAAGAAGTTCTGCGCACTGACCAACAGAACGCTCAATTTGCGCGGCGGCGGGACGATCACGAACGCCCGATTATCCACCAGCAGCGCGTCGTCCCGTGAAAGCCGCGCTTCGAGCAAACCCCCGGTCTCCAGCGGGAATTCGAAGCTCAACGCCGCCGACGAAATCTCCGGCCCCTCGTCGCCGGTCTCGCCGGTCCCGACGGCTTCCTCGCCACGTGCCCGGGCGGCGGCGAGACGCTCGATCGTCTGTACGGTGGTGAGCCGGCCGTCGATGTAGACCGAAACGTCGGTCGTGACCCGTTCCGGGCCAAAGTTCTCCAGTTGCACCAGCGTGCTCAGCAGTTCCGGACGTTCGTAGTTGCGCTGGATTCGTAACGCCGTGATGCCCACGTTGTCGCCGGCTTGGCCGATCGGGATCAGCGTGAGGCTGCCGGCACGGAGCACCACGTCCGCGACCCCGCTCACCGCGCCATCGGAGAAAAGTACGATTCGCGAGGCCTGCTCGGCGGTTTCAGGGGTCTGCTCAAGCGTGGTCTGCATCATGTAAGCCTCGGCGAGCTCGAGCGCCTCGCCCATGTTGGTGCGTCCGTCGGTCGGCTCGAGCTTCTCGATCAGGTCGATCACGTCGGTCATGCTGCCGGTGAACGGCGAGACCACCACCGCCCGGTCGGCGAACGCGATCGCCATCACGCGGGCCTGGGCTTCGGCGCCGCCGAAGAACGACCACCAGCGGCTGCGCGTACGGTTGAGCGTCTTCACGTAACGGATGGCCTGCTCCTTGGCCATTTCAAAGCGCGTCTGCCCCCCTTCCTCCAACGCATTCATCGACGCCGAGCGATCGATCAGCAGCACCACGCTGTGCTCGTCGCTGACGGACGTCTCGATGATCGGCCGAGCCAGCGCGGTCACACCCAGCGCGAGGATGAGCAATTGCAGGAACAACAGCAGGTTCTTACGCAGCTTCTGAAACGGCGCGTTGACCTGCAGATCCTGCACCGCCCGCCGCCACAGCAACGTGGACGGAACGATTTCCTGCCGCCGCCGCAGTTTGAGGAAGTAGAGGACCAGCAGCGCCGGAACGACGATCGCCGTGATCCAGAATGCCAGCGGTGCGAGGAAGCTCATAGATCTTTCGTCCGACGCTGCATGCTTGGTGATTGCGCGCAATTGTAACCGCGATCGAACTTGCCACCACGGATCAACCCGAAGGACGTGTGACATCGGCCCTGAGGCACACCCAAAGATGGTATCCGAGCGAGATCACGCGCAGAACCTATGAGCGTACCTCGCAGACCGCATGAGCCCAGCCCACAGACCGCATGAGCCCAGCCCACAGACCGCATGAGCCCAGCCCGCAGGGCGTTTGAGAGTAGCCACGGGCGCAAGCCCGTGGTAAGCTCAACGCGCAGGCTAGAGAGCCCCCGCAGGGGGCGACTGAGACCCTTCGAGAGTCAACGCGGGCACCCCGTGGGACACACCTACTCCAACCTGCTCGTTCACGTCATCTTCAGCACCAAGAACCGCGCCGCCCTGATCACCTCTGACCTCCGGCCGCGGCTGTACGAGTACATGGCCGGTGTCGCGAAACACGAATTCGGTCACGCGGTCGAAATCGGGGGAACGTCGGACCATATTCACGCCCTGCTGTCGCTTCGCACGGACGTCTCGCTCGCGGAGGCGATGCGAGAATGGAAGAGCCTGTCCTCGGGCTGGGCTCACAAGACGTTTCCAAACCACCAGGCATTCGCGTGGCAATCCGGCTACGCCGCATTCAGCGTCAGCCAGTCGGCCATCGACGACGTCCGCGCGTACATCGCCCGTCAGGAAGAACACCATCGGCATGTGACGTTCGAGAAGGAATTGCGAGCGTTCCTCGACCGCCACGGGATTGCATATGATCCCGATCACATGCTGGATTGACGCCTCAATCGCCCCCTGCGGGGGCTCTCCGTCCTACTACGTCCGCAACCACGGGCTGGCGCCCGTGGCTACTCTCAGTCGCCCTGCGGGCTCTGCCGCCCCGACTCGGCCGACCGGATTGTGCCGCCCCAATTCTGCCGCGCCCTACCGGATCAACCCCCGTTGCCGCAAGTATGATAGCACGAGCGTGTCGAACGGGACGCGCGTGTTGGTGAACAAATACGTGATCCCCCGCCGGGTGCAGTAATCCTTCAGCTCCGTGCAGAATGCCGTCAGCATCCCCTTGTACTTGTTGAGCAGCAGCTTGCTGATGGTCACCTCGGCGACGTCTTCATCCTCAACGTCCAGCAGCTTCAGATCACCGGCCAGCGTCGGGTCGATCTCCTCCGGCGACAGCACCTGGATCGCATAGAGATCCAGGTCGCGGCTGAGCAGATAGCGGAACCCGTCGGCGTAGCCACCCTTGTCCATGAAGTCGCTGATGACGATGCCGACACCCTTGCCCTGGTGCCGCAACGCGAACCGCTTCGCAACCTCGGAAAAGTGTGAACCCCCTTCCGCCGCTACTTCCTGAAGGAACTGGATCACGCGCGAGACCATCCGCCTGCCCCGCACGGCTCGCATCTCGTGCGCCAGCGTGGTCGAGTAGGCGTACAGGCTCACGCGGTCGTAGTTGACCAGGCCGATGTACGCCAGCGCGGCGGTCACTCGCTTGACATACAGCGCCTTGTTGGGGTTGCCCCAGTCCATGCTCTTCGAGCAGTCGAATAGCACGGTGACGTTGAGGTCTTCCTCCTCCATGAAGAGCTTGAGCATCAGGCTGTCGAGGCGGGCGTAGATGTTCCAGTCGAGAAACCGCAGATCGTCGCCGACCACGTAGTTCCGATAATCCGCAAACTCGACGCTGTGCCCGCGGCGCTTGCTCCGCCGCTCCCCTTTCATCCGACCCACGAAGATCTTCCGCGAGAGAATCTCCAGCCGGTCGAGCTTGGTCATGAACTCGGCCGACAGAAGCTCCTTGTCGTCGTCGGATGCATCAGGTTTTCGCGTTGGAACCGTCGCCATGGTAGTCAATCATGTAGCGGCCGGCGGCTCGCCGGCCGTCGCATCCTCGCACCCGCATCATATCTCGATGAACACCTTGGTCCACGGCCAATCCTGCCAGCGCTCGACCAATCCCGGCCGGACGGGATTGTCGACAATGTATATCAACAGCTTCTTCCGCTGTCTCCCCTTCCCGACACACATGATCGAAGGCGGATCGCTGCCACAACGGCGGTTGACCTCCCAACTTGCCATACTCGTGGCCTGTGTAGCTCTTGAACCGTTGCAGCCAGACATCCATGCTGATTCCTGAATCCGCGGGCGAGAGAAGAACGTGCAGTGGTCGGGCATCAAACAGTACCCGAACAAGCGGTAACCGTACTTGTCGCAGCGAAACTAGACACTCTCGCAAACCGAGCCGGCGAGACGAGAATCCGTAAACGGCGTCCCGATCGTTGCACACAAAGTCAAGTGGATGACGGCATCGCTTGCATAATCGAAATCCGGATGGCGAACCGCGCGACTCCGTCCCCAGGTGGCGAGGCGTTGGCGTCTTGGGTCCTGCGGGGTCACCGCCTGTCCTCCTCGGCCGGCGAGCCGCCGGCCGCTACAATTTCACATCTGGCTGCCCCTGTCCGCCGTAGCGGCCGACGGCTCGTCGGCCGTGGTATCCAAATCCTCGCGCGGCCTGCCGCATTCCGGGCAGCGTTCGGGGCTGGCGCGGAGGTCGTAGCCGCAGTTCACACAGCAACCCTGACGTTGCCGTCGATTCAACTTGCGCAGACGCGCGAGTGGCCAAATCGCTCCGATTCCAAACATGGCCAGGAGGAGCGAGTGTGGAACCGCGACGATTGCCCAGGCGGCTGGCGACCAGTTATCCGTCCACACCTTCCACTTGAAAGATCCCAGCCATGTTGGCGGGTCCAGTCTCATAATCGTCGAAGCTGGACCGCTGTGGATTTCGACCTTCCCTCCCACATTCGGTTGCCCGAAGCACCGCAACGCCGACGGCACTCGACGGTATTCGAGCACTCCAACGTCAGAAGTCACTTCGCTGTCAACCGCGGGAGTCTCGTGATAAGTTAGGCAATCCGCGACCCAGTAACTGCGTATCCTCAATACGCCTGTTCCGATACAGCCAAGCAGCGAGGTGGCGAAGGCCGTAATCAGGAGCAGGCGACGCATGTTCAGGCGTCCATCATCAATCCTGACGTCTTCCGCGGGTCCACGGCCGGTGCGGGGCCCGACCGCTACATTTCCACGGCCGGCGAGCCGCCGGCCGCTACATCACACCGCCGCTTCGGCGGTCGTGCTGACTTTGTCGATGATGTCGTTCAACACCTCGTCGGTGCTCAATCCCTCGGCTTCGCCCTCGAAGTTCAGCAGCAGGCGGTGACGCAAGCCGGGCATGACGCCCTTTCGCACGTCGTCGAAGCTGACGTTGTAGCGGCCGTCGAGCATGGCGTAGATCTTGCCCGCCAGCGCCAGGGCCTGGCCGCCACGCGGGCTGGCGCCCCAGCGGACGTACTTGTTGACCATCTCGGTCGCGAACGCACCCTGCGGATGCGTCGCCAGCACGATCCGAATCGCGTAGTCCTGCACGTGCGGCGCGATGATGACCCGCTTGACCAGCTCCTGCCCGGCGATGATCGTCTCGCCGGCCATCACCGGCTTGATATCCGGTTTGTAGCCCGTGGTCGTGCGTTCGAGGATCGTGTT
>CAZDTB010000219.1:0-7884 GCA_964508075.1 uncultured Planctomycetales bacterium | reverse complement strand
CGAATCTGCGGTTCAAGACGCTGCCGGCGATCGCGGATCTGATTGCGGGCCGCGCCCAGGTTCAGCAGATTCGCGACGTCGACATCCACGACCTGCTCGGACGGGCACCGGTCGAGCTGGACACCGCCGGAATCGCAGAGTTCATCGACGGGCGGGTGGTGATGGTTACCGGGGCGGGTGGCTCGATCGGATCGGAGATGTGCCGACAGGTCGCGCGCTTCAGCCCGAAACGGTTGTTGCTGCTCGAACAGGCCGAACAGAACCTCTTCGAGATCGACCGCGAGCTGCGGGCCAGCTTCGCCGAGATCGACGTGGTGCCCTATATCGCCGATATCGGTGACGCCCAACGCGTGAACTGGCTCTTCCAGCAGGAACGCCCAACCGCGGTCTTTCACGCCGCAGCGCACAAGCACGTCCCGATGATGGAGCTCAACCCCGGCGAGGCGCTCAAGAACAACATCGTGGGGACCCGGACGGTGGCGGACGCCGCCTCCCGGCACGGGTGCGAGAAGTTCGTGATGATCTCGACCGACAAGGCGGTCAACCCGACCAGCATCATGGGCGGGTCGAAGCGCGTCGCCGAGATGTACATCCAGGCCCTGAACGAGCGGGTGCAGACGCAGTTTGTGACGGTGCGTTTCGGGAACGTGCTCGGCAGCAGCGGCAGCGTCGTTCCGATCTTCAAGGAGCAGATTGCCCACGGCGGGCCGCTGACCGTCACGCATCCCGAGATGGTGCGCTTCTTCATGACCATCCCCGAGGCCGCGCAGCTCGTGCTCCAGTCGGCCTCGATGGGGCACGGCGGCGAGATTTTCGTGCTCGATATGGGCGAGCCGGTCAAGATCATCGATCTGGCCCGCGACCTGATTACGCTCTCCGGGTTTCGCCCGGGCGAGGACATCGAGATCAAATACGTGGGCGTGCGGCCGGGCGAGAAGCTCTACGAGGAACTGGCGATCGAGGGCGAGGACGTCTCGCGCACGGCACACCCGAAGATCGGGATCTGGCAGAAACGCTCCGAAAACTGGGACCGGCTCCTGAAAGTGATCGACGGGTTGCTGAAGGACGCCGAAACGCTGGAGCGGGAGGAAGTGCGGCAACGACTCAAGGCGGCGGTTCCGGAGTTTTATCTGGAGGCGCCGCCGGCTAACGCGAAGCAGGCGCCCGAGCGTTCCGACGAGGCGGCGTAGCTCTCCGCGACCCGAAGCTCGATTGCGCCAGCGGGGGTCAACCACTGCGGACGTACGGTTCAAGAGGATGACATGGAGGAAGGAGGCCCGGCCCGGCGCAGAGCAGACGGGGCTGCGCCTCCGGGAGCGGGGGCGTTATTTGTGTCGCAGGAAATACACAGGTTCCCGGCGCGAATATATAGTGTGCGGTGATGCACAAGCGAATCATCATCCTCGGATCGACCGGGTCGATCGGGCAGGCGGCGCTCGAGGTGGTCACCGCCCTGGGGGACGAAGTGGAAATCGTCGGGCTGGCGGCGGGGAACAACTGGCGGCTGCTGGCCGAGCAGGCAGCTCGCTTTGGGGTGGCGAGTGTCGCGATTGCCTCCGAAAACGGTTACGACGCGCTGAGGCGGGCTTGCCCGCGCGGCACGAACGTGCTGGCCGGGGCACCAGGCGTGGCCCAGCTGGTCCGCCAGAGCGACGCCAACCTCGTTGTCGCCGCGATCGTCGGGGCGGCTGGGTTGCCGGCCACGCTCGCCGCGGTCGAACGCGGGATGGACGTTGCCTTGGCCAACAAAGAGTCGCTGGTCGCTGCCGGGGCGCTGATCATGCCGCTGGCACGCGAGCAGGGCAGCCGGCTCATCCCCGTGGACAGCGAGCATTCCGCCGTCTTTCAGGCACTGCAATGTGGCCGGCGGGAAGAGGTTCGCAAGATCTACCTGACCGCATCCGGCGGGCCGTTTCGGACCTGGAGCGCCGAGCGGATCGAACAGGCCACGCTTGCCGAGGCGCTCCAGCACCCGACCTGGGAGATGGGGCCCAAGATCACGATCGACAGCGCTACGATGATGAACAAGGCCCTGGAGGTGATCGAGGCGGTTTGGCTGTTCGGCGTGACGCCCGAACAGGTCCAGGTTCTCGTGCACCCCGAGTCGATCGTGCACGCGATGGTCGAGTATTGTGACGGGTCGGTGGTCGCGCAGTTGGGATTGCCTGACATGAAGATCCCGATCCAATATGCTATCACGTTCCCGCGGCGGGTTTCGGGTCTGGCCGAGCCGCTGCGCTGGGACCGGGTTGGCTCGTTGAACTTCGAGTCGCCGGACCTGGTAAAGTTCCCGGCGCTGCGCTTGGGGTATGAGGTGGCCCGCCGACGCGGCAGCAGCGGGGTGGTGTTGAACGCTGCGAACGAGGCGGCGGTCGAGCGTTTTCGGAATGGAGACATCCGCTTCGGCGAGATCGCCACGCTGACTGAGCAGGTCTGCCAGCGGCACCGGTGGATCGAAGCCCCTACGCTGGCGGAGCTGCTGGAGTGCGACGCGTGGGCCCGGCAAGAGGTTAGTGCATGTTGTCGCTAGGCGGTACGGAGCTGCTGTTGGCCGCGGAGACCATGCCGGGCTGGCTCTATAACACGCTGATGTTCGTCAAGGTGCTGATCGGGTTCTCGGTCATCATCTTCGTGCACGAACTGGGGCATTTCCTGACGGCCAAGTGGGTCGGCATCCGGGTCGACCGTTTCTCGATCGGGTTCGGCACGCGATTGTTCGGCTACCGCAAGGGGGAGGGGTTCACGTTCGGGAATCGGCCGGAATACAGCGCCGAGGAGCTGGGACAGAGGAATTACGGCGAGACCGACTACTGTTTCAAGGTGCTGCCGATCGGGGGCTACGTCAAGATGCTCGGGCAGGAGGACGTGATCATCAACGAGGAGACCGGGGACGTCACCCTCAGTGACGATCCGCGGGCGTTCACCAGCCGGCCGGTCGGACACCGGATGCTCGTGGTGTCGGCGGGAGTGATCTTCAACCTGCTGTTTGCGGGGCTGCTGCTGATGACGGTGTTCCTGGTCGGCAAGCAGATGCTCTCGCCGGTGATCGGCACGGTTCATCCGGACAGCCCGGCGCAGGGCAAGGTGTTTCCGGGCGATCGCGTGCTGGAGATCAACGGGCGCAAGGCCGATTCGTTCGCCGACCTCCGATTGGGCGCGGCCCTCTCCGACGGGGTTGTGCGCCTCAAGATCGAACGCGATGGGGAAGTCCTCGGCAGTGAGGTCGTGGTCGAGACCACCCAGGATTTGCAGAACGGGATCCGGACGATCAGCGTCGATCCGGTTCTGACCACCGAGTTTCTGGTGGACGGCGATCAGGTCGGCGATCTGCCGTATCCGCGGAAAGGCGACGTGGTTACACACGTCGATGGCCGGCCGGTCGAGGACGCGCTCGATATCCTCGAGATTCTGCGACGCAGTCAGGGGCGCGTGCTGAAGTTCAACGTGCGGCGACCGGACCCGCAGGACTCGAGTAGATTCGTGACAGTCGAGTGCTATCAACGGGCGGTGCTGGGCGTCAACAATGCGGATCTGGCGGTGGACCGCGAAGGCAGTCCCCTCGACAACTGTCATATACTCGGCCTGCGCCGCCGACGGATCGTCGGGATGGCGGAGTCCGGCGCGCCGGCGGACAAGGCGGGCTTCCAGCGCGGCGACATCATCGCCGCCTGGGGGACGGTGCCAAACGCGACTTACTCCGAGGTCACCGACAGCATCCAGGCGAACGTGAACAAGCCGACGCGCATCGTCGTGGAGCGGATGGGGAAAGAGGTCGAGCTGACCGTGACACCCAAGCGGCCGTTCAAGCTGTTCGGCAAGGCGCGGGCGCGGGTCGGATTGGAGTTCCCAAACCGCGGCGAAGAAAACAAGGCAGTCGTCGCGGACGTGGCTCCGAACACGCCGTTCGCCACGCTGAACATGCCGCGCGGGTCGCTGCTGTTGGCGATCGACGGGCAGGCGATCTCGAACTGGTTCGACGTGGTGGAGGCGTTGAAGGCGGCGGCGGGGCGCACCATCGAGGCGCGCTATCGCAGCGGCAGCGACGAGGTCATCGGCACGGTGCACATCCCGAGCAGCCTGGTGAATGAGCTGAATCTTCCGCCGAGCGCGGTCGTGTGGGCGGTGGATGGCGAGCGGAGCGTCGAGGTGCCCAGCCTGAACGGGCGAACGACGCTGATGGAGCTGGCCACCAGCCCGCTGGCGCTGCGCGCGCTGCTGGAGTCGAAGATCGGCCAGACCGTTACCGTGCGGTACAGCCCGACGCTGACCGATGAGCCGCTGGAACAGCCTTTCGCCGTGCGGGACGACAACGTCGATCCGTGGCAGATGCGAGTCAATTACGCCTTCGATCTGCTGGCGTTCTCGCCGAAGATGGAGCTCGTCTCGGCGCACGGGAACCCGCTGACGGCGATGAAGATGGGCGTGAACTATCTGTTCAGCCAGCTCTGGCAGGTCTACGCCTTCCTGACCAAGCTGGCCGACCGCAGCATGAGCACTCAGAACGTGGCCGGCCCGGTCGGCATCATCGGGATCGCGATCGAGCGGGCCAAGATGGGGCTCGGCGAGCTGATGTTCTTCATGGCGTTTCTGTCGGTGAACCTGGCGGTGATCAACTTCCTACCCATGCCCGTCATGGATGGGGGGCTGATGGTCTTCCTGTTGATCGAGAAGATCAAGGGCAAGCCGCTCAGCCTCAAGACGCAGATGATCAGCACGATGGTGGGCCTGGCGGCGATCGTCCTGATCGTCCTGTACGTGACGATTCAGGACATCGGGCGGTTCTTCTAAACCATGTAGTTCGTGTCGTTGCGCGCCAACTGGTGGCTTCACGGCCGTGTCAGCCGTGTGCTCGGCCGCCTGTTCGCTGCGTGCGTTGCTCTACGGACAGGGTACTCCGTAGATGCCCAGGAGCGCGGCGAGGTCGCCGAGGTCGACGTCGCCGTCGCCGTCAAGGTCGCCGTCCAGGTAGCTGGCGCCGCTGGTCGTGCCGTAGTTGGCGAGCAACTGAGCCAGGTCGGCCAGACCGCGCTCCCCGTCGATGTTCAGGTCGCCGAAGCAATCGCAGAGGTCGCCGACCCCATTGCCGTTCGCATCTTCCTGGCCGGGGTTGTAGTGGTCGGGGCAGTTGTCGCAGGCGTCGCCGACGGTGTCGTCGTCGCGGTCGTCCTGGGAGGGGTTGTAGGTGTACGAGCAGTTGTCGCAGGCGTCGCCGACCATGTCCCCATCGCCATCCTCATTGAGGGGATTGAAGAGCTCGGGGCAGTTGTCGGCGAGGTCGTGGATTCCGTCACTGTCACCATCCTGCTCCTGACCTTCTCCGGGTGGCAATACGCCGTGGGTGGCAGAGAGGTCGTATCCGACGGTGAGGCGTAGGTTCACATCGACGGGTGGAGCGCCGCTCCCGTCGCAGCCGAGCCAGCACACTCCCGGCACGAAGTCGACTGTGGGCGGGTAGGGTATGTCAGCGACGCCGTCACAGTCGTGATCGACCAAACCGCCGGGGGAGGTGTAGATGCCGAAGCCGGCGTCGTCGTGCGACCAGCAGCCCTCGGTCACGACGAAGTCGAGTTGCGGGGCCGGGTCGAGCGTGGCGTAGTCCGCGCCTGGCGTGCCGGAGATCTTGCTGAAGCTCAGCTTGGGAATCACGCGGGTGATCGAGTCGAACGTGCCGCCCTCCTGGCAGGCGTGCCGGATGGTCATCTCGCCCAGCGGCTGCGTCTCGACGGACGAGAGGCACACTTCAACGTCGTACATCGCGGTTTCCATCCCCCCGTCGAAGCTCACCACGATCGGCATGGAGCTGACCAGGCTCAGCGCGACGATCTGGGTGTCAACGGTATCCTCGCTGTCGCGCGGGATGGGCAGGTAGGCATCCTGGAGGCGTTCGACGATGGTGTCGGTTCCCGGCGGCAGGCCGGTGCCGGTCAGCGGCTGGCCGCGCAGATAGATCACGCCGTCGAACGGGTCCGAGCCGGGGCCGAAGAAGTCGGCCGGGATCGGGTTGCTCGAGAGGTCCTGGAACGTCGGGCCAGGCACGCCTTCGGGGCCGGGTGTGACGAACAGGTCGGAGCCGGCAACGACGTTGGCCTCGCATTCGTCGGGGATCCCGTCGCCGTTGGTGTCGGCCGAGAACCCGCTGGCGATGTCCAGGTCGTCCGGCACGCCGTTGGCGTTGCAGTCGTTCGGGAAGGGCCAAGCCATGACGGCGGCCTGGAAGACCTCGGCGCGGTCCTCGGGCGGGCTGCTGTCCTGGGGCTCCTGGGCCCAGACGAGGATGCGGATGTCCTCCTGGTGTAGCCAACTGTCGTCGTCGAAGGTGAACTCCCGCAGGACCGTCTGGCATTCGCCGGGTGAGAGGGTGATGTCTTCCGTTTCGCCGGCCTGCTTGAACCCGTTGCGATTCCACTCAGGGGTGGCCGGCCAGCGGTCCAGGACCTGGGCGATGTAGACGCGCATGGTCTTGGCCGTGCCGTCGGGTTCGAGGCAGATTCGCGTGCCGACGCGGCAGGTGCGTTGCGTGACGTGAAAGCCCGCCGTGTCGAAGGTGACGTCGGTGGGGACCGCTCGCCGCGCCAGGTACCTGGTCTCGTATTGGCTGTACTGTTCTTCGAGATTCTCAAACGTGCCAACGCAGTCCTCGACGGCGTCGAAGAAGGCCCACGGGGTGGTCGGCGCGAGGTAGAAGATCTGTCGGTCGTCGCCCCAAGGGGTAGAGTGGGCGCAGCCGACGTAGATCGTCGCCAGGGCGAGCGTGTCGGGGTAATTGTCGAGCAGCATGTCCAGCGCCAGACCGGCGAGGTTGGGGTCGCCCCCTCACCCGAGGCTCGTGAATTCCTCACAGAGCACGACGCGCTCGGCGGCAGTGGCGCTCAGGGGCAGCATCGCTGCCGGCAGCAGCGCGGCCAAGGCCCAGGCGAAGCAGGTCTGGTAGCTTGCAGGCAAAGCGCGCTTCGTCATCATGACCTCCTCGTGAACCTGCGTTCTTGGGTGGGCACCGTCCGCGAGCTTCTCTCCAGACGCGGTTTTGACGGGCAATACCGAATTATAGAACGGGCGTGCGGCAAGTCGACGGGAATCTCGGGTGGCGGTCGGTGGTGGGCGCCGAACGTCCGGTAAAGCCCTGCGAAACGGCCGCGTCCCAGATGCGAAACGCGGCCGCAAGCGAGTTCTGGTTAGGACGAGCACGCCCGGTCAGGGTTTCTCCTCGGCCGGCTTGCCGCGGCGCTCGCCCCGCGGGCGATCCGCGCGATGCCCGCGGCCAGAGCCGCGCGAGCTCTGTCGCTCGAGCCAGCGGTCGAACTCGGCAACCTGCTCGTCGGTCAACATCCCGCGGAGCTGCTCCTGGACTTCCTCGAGTAGCTTCTCTTGCGCCGCCGGGTCGCGCCGCGCCTGCCGCTCGGTCTCGCGTGCCTCGCGCTCGATCTCGCGCAGCGCTTGGCTTTGCTCCTGATCCAGATCGAGCTGGCTGACGAAGCGGAAGCAATCGCGCACGGCGATCCGCGGGCGCCCGCGGTTCATTTCGTCGCGGAAACGGTCGAGCGTCTTTTTCTGCTCGGGCTCGAGGAATTGTTCGACCTCCTCGAGGAACTCGGAAATCAGCCGGTCCGATTCTCCGCGCGGGTCGGGCATCTGACCGCGCAGCTCCTTGATGCGCTCGGTGTCGCCCTGCTCGGCGGCCTTCCTGATCTCCTGGATCAACGCGCTGGTCTCCTTCGGGTCGGCTTTGCCCTTGCCCAAGCCTTCCTCGAGCTTGGCATACAGCTCGTCCCAGCGCCGGGCCTGCTCGTCGTTCAGCGTGAGCTCGTCGCGCAGGCCGTCAAGCTGGGCCAGCGGTCCCCGCCCGCGGCCGTGCTGAGACGCGGCCCGCGCCCGGATCTCGGCCAA
>CAZDTB010000218.1:0-7933 GCA_964508075.1 uncultured Planctomycetales bacterium | reverse complement strand
ATGACCACGCCGCAGCCGATCCGGGACGCCATGAAGCTATTCGAGAACATGCTCGATCAGACCGAGGATCTGCTGGAACAGGTGCAGTAGCTCGCGGATAAGCCACCAGAGCGATCGCGAGGACCTGTCCGCCGAAAGAGGGCAGGTCCTCGCTGCTTGTCGCGAATCGTGCGACCGCTCCATCAGAACCCGAAGCGCAAGCGAGGGCCCCATGAAAACCCGAAGCGCAAGCGAGGGCCCCATCAGAGCCCGGACTGTCCCTCACGTTCACGGGTCGGCCGCTAATGGAAGAAGCGGGCACCGCCGTCCGGCTGCTCGAGCAGCCGCGTTTCGGTTTCGCGGGCATCCATCAACGACCATTGCGCGGCCGAGGTGGCGAACTGCGCGAATACAAGGGCCGCGAGCAGGACTGCCGCCTTTCGGCCCGGTTGGCGAAACACCGAGAGCTGCAACGCGCCGCCGAGCAACAACAGCGGTGTAAATGGGATCCACAGGCGGGGCGTCTCAACGTTGGTGAAGCCGACGGTCGCAAGCATAACCGCCGCCGATCCAACTATCAAAACCAGGCCGAACCGTGCGCCTGTATCGCGCAAGCGTTGACGCGGCAGCGACAGACTGATGAAGCAGAACGCCGGGCCCGCGAACATCAGGAAGAGAGGCACTCCCAGCATCTGCCACACGAGCGGCATGGCGTTCTCGCTGCGGGTAACTTCGGCTTGCGCCCGCGCGACCGACCAAAACGTGGCAAACAGATTCAGCTTCGCGAACCAGGTCAGCCCGCCAATGACTACGACCGCACCGCCGATCGCGGGCAGCCACGCGTGCCGCACAAGACGGCGTCGGTGCTCCCCGGGTGAGGCAAGCGTGGTAGCCACGAAGACGATGGCGGCGATCCAGACGTGCACCAGGCTGACCAGACACGCAAGCACGAACACTCCTCCAGCCAGCGCGCCGGCCCAGCTTCGCTCGTAACGCCACGCCAGCAGCCACAACCATAACGGCAGCCCGACGGTGAGCAGTTGCGCGGGATCCTTGCCGGGCGTGAACAGCAATGTCGCCGGCGAGAAGAAACAGATCGCCGTGAAGACCGCGGCACTCGCCGGCGGAAAGAACACTCGGGCCGACCAGTAGAGGAACGGAACGGCGAGCAGCCAAAGCAGCAGCAGAGCACACGCGAAGGCTGTTGAAACGGCAACCATGCGGGCATATTTAGGAGGAAGTTCCTGATCGGTGCCGAGCCTGTACGCTGCTCGCGTCAGGGATGGACTTCGCTCCAGCAGGCTGAGCGTGGCGACAGCGACGAGTGTCGTACCGGGTGGGTTGCTGGTCACGCGTGTGCCGCGCATCTGCTCGGTAGGCGTTTCGGCGCGGGCGGGGAATTCGCGAAGGTAGTCTCGCACGCCAACGTGACGGACGTAGCGGGCCTCGGTCAGGAAGGCGCCGTCCTGGGACGGGGAGTACATGTTGAAGAAATGCTGGCGGCAGAACTGGGGCGGAGCAAAATAGGCCCAGGCGCTGCCGGCGAGGCAACCGGCGGCCATCAGAATGAGCCCGGTGCGGCTGGGCCACCCGCGTTGCGAAAACGCGAGCCAGGCGCCGCTGCCAAGCAGTGCGGCGACGACGAACGCCCACGGCAGGGCGGCCAGGCGCTGCGGCACGATCGGCGAGTACAGGTAGACGAACTCCCCCGGCTTGCCAAGCGGCACGTTCAGCTTGAAGAACAGAATCGTGGCCACCAGCGGCACGAGCGCAGAAGGAGCGAGCAGGTGCCAGTCCAGCCGGTCGGCCGCTCGGTGACGCTCAGGTGAATTCAGGCTTGTGCTTTTCAAGGACCACGAAACCTCTGGTGAACTGCTACTCCTGGGCTGCTTCCTGTGCCCGGGGGGCCAGCTCGTTGATTCTGCTCATGATGAGTTCGCTGACCCGCTGCGCCGCATCGCGCTCTCTCTCCTTTCCGCGGAATCCCGTCAGGTCGATCGGCCGACCGTACTTGATGCGGACCTTGTGGCGGATGAAGTAGGCGGCAAACGGGTTGTAACGGAACGTCGTCCCGCTGATGTGGCAGGGGATCACGGTCGCTCCGGTGCGCAGAGCGAGGATGCCCACGCCATACTTGGCCTCCGGCTGCTCCTCGTCGGGGCCGACGTAGGTACCCTGGGGGAAGATGCCGAGGCAGTCGCCGGCCTTGAGCTTTCTCAGACAGGCGGAAAGGAACGATCTGCCGGGGTTTTCGCGATCGATCGGCACACAGCCGGCCTGTCGCATGAACCAGCCGGCCAACGGGTGCTCGTAGTATTCCTTCGCCACCACGAAGCCGACGAGGCGATGCAAAGTAGTGCCCTGGATAATGAGCGGGTCGACGCCGGCGGTGTGGTTGGCCGCCAGGATCACCGGGCCCTGGCGCGGGATTGTGCAGATTCCGTCGCGCCGGGCGCGGCACCAGAAGTGAGCATAAAAACGAACGATCTTCCACAGGATGCTCACTAGCGATGAGACTGTTTCGGTACGGTGATACTCGCGCCAGGCGAGGCACGCCGCGACCAGCAGTCCCAGACTAACGAACGCCAGCAGAAACGGAATGTAGCGGTCGAGGTTGGGAATGTTCGGCAGGCCTAACAGGCCGGTCGCGGCCACCATTGCGCCCATCGTGGCGGTGTCCGAAACGCCGAAGACCCGCCCGCGGCGCGAATCGGGCACGAAGCGCTGGATGACGACCATGACCGAGACCAGCAGCGCGGCTCCATGCGTGCCGAGCATGAACAGACAGAACCCGCTGAACAGGCCCCCAAGCTTGAAGATGTAGGCCACATCGAGCGCGAAAACCCAAGCGGCACCGCCCGCCAGCCCCGCCGACACGGCGAGCGAGATCGGCAGCGACGACCCAAACACAGTCAGCAATGCGGCACCGAAGGCCAGACCCGCGGCTATCAGACCACGGTACATCCCGGCGTCCGAGAAGGTCCCGCCGAAGACTTCCTTGACCAGCGCCGGGATGACCGAAATAAGGACACCGGCGGCGGCCCAGAATACCGTCCCGAGCAGGATGATCTGCAAAACCCGACGGTGCTGCCGAACGTAGCGGAAGCCCTGGCGCAGCGGCGTCCACATGCCGGTCAGCGGCGCGTGCGGAACCGCGCGAGTCAGGCGCATCGACAGGCAGACGAGCAGCACGGCGCTGACCACAAACGTCAGCGCGTCGATCCGGTAGTTCCACGCCAGCCCGAAATGCCCGGCTTCGGCGAGATCAACCAGCTTGCCGCCCAGCCAAGCGCTCAGGATCGCGCCGATCGAACCCATCGCACTGATCATCGCGTTGGCGCGCACGAGCTGGTCGCCGCGGACCAGCGTGGGGATCATCGCCTGGCGACACGGCGAGAAGAATATCGCGAACGCCCCGGTGGCAAACAGCGGCACAACGACCGAGAAATCACCCAGCCCACGCCCGATGAAAAACGGCACCGTGATCGTCAGGCTGATCATCACGCCAGCGCGCACCAGATCGGCCCCGATCATCGTCCACTTGCGGCTGAACCGGTCGGCCCACCAGCCGGCCAGCGGTCCTAAGAGCACGAACGGGAGGAAGAATCCGAAGGTCATCAGCGCCTGGACACGGGTAACGTCCAGGCGGTCGAAGCCGCCGCGCTCTTTGAGCAGGGCCATCTCGCTGAGGTGGTCGCCCAGGGCGCTGATGCCGTACGCGGCCCAGATCAGTACGAAGTTCCGATTGCGGATGAGCAGGTCGGGGAAGCGAATCTGGCTTTGAAGCGCGGTTGACATCGACTTCCGCTCAGCCGACCAGGAACGATGCGAAAAAACTCGTACCGTCGAGACTTTACGCACGGACGCCGCGGACGTAAAGGTACGTGTGCCTGGACGCGCGACCCGCGACCTTGGCGTCATGAGCTGGTATAGAAACACATTGGATGTGCGTTGCAGCGTCCGCCCCCTGCGGCGGACGCCGGCCCGCGGGCGCTCTCTCGGCTCTCTAGGTCCGCCGCGGGGGGCGGACGCTACTCGCGGTACCGCGGAGTGGCTGATTTGACCGACTCGCAGGAGGTGCCCGGTGATTGCAAAGCGTGGCAGAGTGGCGGCGATCGGCGCAGCGGGGTTTGTTCTAGCGTGCGGATTTGCGCTGGTGTGCTGCACGCGGCCGACAACCCCGGGCGTGGACGCAACGGAGCCGCGCGCCGACGCAGGCGAAACCAGCGAAGTGGAACCGCCGGTATGGTCGGAGGAAGCCATCTCTGGACAACCCGACGAAACCAGACTGCGCGATCAGGCGACCGAATCGGTTCCGTCCGAGATCGAGTTGGAAACGCCCGAGGAGCCCGAGCCGAAAACGCCGCGCTATCTCGCGATCGTGGAGCAAGTCCATCCCGATCGGGACCCTAAGGTTAGAGCGACGATCGTATCGCCGACCAAGCTGGAGCTGGAGACCGACAACATCAAGCGGCTGCGGATCACGCGCGAAGGGCTGCCGCTGGCGAGTAACCGCAGCATCGTCCTGCGGATCGACGGGCAGGGGATCGAGTGGACGCGGGAGTATCTGGCGGTGGAGCTCGAACGCTCGTCCGCCGGAGTCTGGACGGTGGTCCGCCGCCGCCCGGTCGAACCATGAGCGACGCCGAGGGGCACTACGTCTCGCGGAGCGGGTCAAAGCTGCACGCCGCGCTGCAAGCGTTCGAGCTGGACGTGGCGGGTCTGGTGTGCACGGACTTCGGCAGCCAGGTCGGGGGATTCGTTGACTGCCTGCTGCAACACGGAGCCGCCAAGGTCTACGCGGTCGAACCCGGGTACGGCGTGCTCCACCCACGCTTGCGCAGCGATGAGCGGGTGGTGGTTTGCGAGCGGACCAACGCCCTGCGCTTCACCTGCCCCGAGCCCTGCGACCTCGTGACGATCGATGTCGGCTGGACGCCGCAACGTCTGATCCTCCCGGCCGCACGGCGGGCGCTCAAACCTGATGGCTGCGTGGTTACGCTGATCAAGGCGCATTACGAGGCGCCGCAAGGCTGGCTTCGCGGCGGCGTGCTGCCACAGGAACGACATGAGGAAGTGCTGGCGACGTGTCGTCAGGATGTTCTTGAGACGGGGTGGCAGATCGGGGGCGCGGTTGAGAGTGCGCTGGCGGGGCATGGGGGAAATGTTGAATGGTTGTGGCTACTGCGCGTGAAGGTCTGATTGAGGAGCTGATACGTATCCCAGAGCTTCCAGTCCCGCACGGGTCTGCGAATCCACAGGTACAGCGAGCTTCAGGTCAACGGTATTCAGCCAATAGTATTAGGCAGTTACTAATGGGAGCGGAAATGGTTGAACGTCATGCTGAGCGAAACGAAGCATCTTGCCGCGTTCGCGTGCAGATTCCTCGCTGCGCTCGGAATGACAACGTGCAACATTTCCCGCTCGTGGTAATAAACATGACCTACAATAAGGTAATGCGTAGCCGCTTATTTACGATTCACCCTAGCCCGAGATCTGTCTGAAAGGGCTGCCGGCCACCGGGCTTGCCGGGCGCGGGCGGAATCAAGAACGAGCTTGAGCTCGGCGAACGGTTCCGGCCCCGGGGGCATCGGCGCCGGCGCGGCAAATCACGGTCCTGAAGGCCGAGCTGGCGCCCCGCGTGGCGGCCGGATGGGCGTTCAACCGCGTTAATTGGTCTTGTATTGCCCGATAAGCGGTGTTATACTTGAAGCGGATGTAGGGGGTACGGTGCGTCGCCAGGGCGAGTGCGGCGACCAGGGGTAGGACGGCTCAGCTCAGCTTCCGCACGGTGCGGATGCGCAGGTCTGTGACCGGTTTGTGTATTCTTAGCCAGTCACAGCACCGCTTTCGAGTTATGAGGCCGTCGTGCTCCGGCCGGTGTTGACGCACATATTCCTCACGTCCGCCCATCATCTGCATTATCGAATCGGAGCCATGCCAATGGCGGTGGGTAGAGGTGTCGTCGCCGGCGAACGCGCTCGTCGTCAGCGTCGTTCTGTGGGGGGGCTTCGATGCTCCCCAGTCCAGCCGTCAACGTCAGCCAGCCGATTCGACGTTTGCTCTTCGCGAACGCGTGCGGGCGCGAAGGGCCGATCCGGTCAAGTGTGCGCGCGCGACCGCGGTACGCCGTGGTCCCGTGCCGGTGTTTTCTCATGTAGTGGGGCGATCCCTACTCACACGCGACTCCAAGGAGGTATCACACATGAGTTGGAAAAGAACGTTCTGCATGCTGGGAACCGTGCTCTGCTGCACGGTCCTGACGGCCAGCGCCCAGGATTACGCGGTCACGGCGCCCTACACCAGCCCGGTGAGGACCACGTGCGGGGCAGGTGACGATTGCAGCCTGGTCACCCTCAGCCAGGACCACGAGTACCAGGTGACCATCCCGTACGCGGGCACCTGGAGCTTCAACACGTGCACGTACCCTGACCCGAACACGGCGCTGGACACCATGATCTTCGTCGGCACGAGCTTGTGCAGCATGGATATCGGGTACAACGATGACGCCTGCGGCGTGTGGGGCGTGCAGTCCGAAGTTGTCGCAACCATCCCGGCAGGCACCTACTACTGCACGATTGAACACTACTGCTGCGACTATTGCGGCGAGTACATCTTCCAGGTGTACGACGTGGCATCTCCAGGCGACTACCAGGTGGTCGCCCCGTACACCAGCCCAGCCAGGAACACCTGTGGTGCCGGCGACGACTGCCCCCTGTTCTCTGGCGAGGAGCACGAGTACCAGGTGACGATCCCCTACGCCAGCACGTGGAGCTTCAACACGTGTCTGGACACAAGCTGGGACACATACATCTTTGTGGGCACGTCGTTGTGCACGCAGGACCTCGGATCCAACGACGACGCCTGCGGGAACGGCCTGCAGTCCGAGATCATCGTGGCCATCCCGGCCGGCACGTACTACTGCACGGTCGACGGTTTCGGCTGTGGGCAATACATCTTCGACGTGCATGACACACTGGGCCTGCCGAACGACGACTGCGCCAATGCCATTCCGATCTACGATGGCGCCACGGCGTACGACACTACGGGCGCCACGACGGACGGCCCGGCTCACTCCGAGTGCCAGTACGACGGCCAGACGTATCACGATATCTGGTACCAGTACGTGGCCACCTGCACCGGTGACCTGACGGTCAGCATGTGCCAGGAGTACGGTGGTGATGCCTGGTACGACACCGACGTGGTGGTGTACGACGGCCGCGACTGTGCGAACCTGGTGCTGCTCGGGTGCAACGACGATGCCGGGGTAACCTGCACCGCCAGCGGCACGTCTTACGCGTCCCACCTGGTCGTGCCGGTCGTCCAAGGCGGCGGCTACTTGATCCGCATCGGCGGCTATGACCCTGGCGACATGGGTGCGGGCATCGTGAGCATCTCCTGCCAAGGCGTCGGTCCGCCGAACGATGACTGCGTCAATGCGACGCCGATCGGCGACGTGGGGGACCTGCCGTTCGACACGACGGGCGCGACGCTGGATGGGCCCGGGTACTGCGTGTTCAGCGAGAACATCTGGTACTGCTACACCGCCACGTGCACGGGGATGATGTCGGTCGACACCTGCGGCAGTTCGTTTGACACGATGATCGCTGTGTATGACGGCTGCGACTGCTACCCGACGTACGACCAGATGCTGTGCTGCAACGATGATCACTGCTGCGATGGCGATTGGACCTTGCAGTCACGCTGCAACGTCTGGGTCGAGCAGGGCCGACAATATCTGATCGAGGTCGGCGGCTGCTATGCTGCCGGCCCCGGCGATCTCACTGTCCGCTGCAACCCGGCCGACTACTACTTCGACGCCGTGACGTGGCAGGGCGGCGGCAACGGCTGGCCGTATCCGGATGGTCCGGGTGAGTGGATCTGGTATCCAGAGTGGGTCAACATGTGGTGGCCGAACGAGTTCGACCTGGACCGCCAGAAACGCGTGCGGATC
>CAZDTB010000217.1:0-7938 GCA_964508075.1 uncultured Planctomycetales bacterium | reverse complement strand
TGGGTCTTCCGTTTTGACGGTCTAAGCTGGCATCAGGACCAGAAGCTGTTGCCCGGCGATCCCGGGGCGGCGGACGACTATTTCGGTTGCTCGGTGGCTGTCTCAGGCCTCGATACCGCCGTCGTTGGGGCCTATTACGACGATGACAACGGCCAGAACTCGGGCTCGGCGTATGTGTTCCGTTTCGACGGCTCGACCTGATACAGCCAAGCTGCTGCCCTCCGACGGCGCGCACAGCGACCGCTTTGGCGTGTCGCTGGCCCTCTTCAACGACACCGCCGTGATCGGAGCGCCCCTCGACGACGACAACGGCGCGGACTCCGGCTCGGCCTACGTGTTTGCCGGCTTGTCCGACCGCAATAACAATGGCACGCTGGATACGTGCGATATCGCCAGCGGATTCAGCCAGGACAACGACGGTAACGGCGTGCCGGATGAATGCGAGACACCTGGTGACGTTGATGGTGACGGCGACGTGGATCTCGCCGACCTGGCTGCACTGTTGGCCGCTTACGGCAGCCGCATCGGCGATCCAGCTTACAACCCCTATACCGATATCGACGGCGATGGCGACATAGACCTGGCCGACCTGGCGGAGCTACTCGCCCACTACGGCGAAGGAACGTAACGGAGAGGGCCGCGTGGCCACGCGAGATGCTCGAGGATCGCGGTTGCCAACGCACGTAAGGGCCGGACCGCTAAGCGCTCTTGTCGCAACTCGCTCTCTGCAAAACGGCGAGGCGGGCATCGCCGACCTGGCAGAGCTGCTCGGCGTTTACGGGACGAGGCGCGACTAGCGGTCCGGGGAAGCACGGACCGGGGTTGCGCCCACTTCCCAACAATTGCCCAGTCCCCGCTCACAGCCAGCACCCGTGCGCGGGTCGCCTCGGAAATCCCCGGTCCGGAACTGGTACCGGTCGGATCGCCGCGCCCCCGTTTTTCGAGATCGCGAGATGCGTGATCGGGTGGTTGACACGCCACTTGGCGAGCCTTACCCTATGCCCGCCTCAAAGGTATTGGATTTCGGGTTCCGTAACACTGTGAACAATGTGACCAGAAAGGGGTACACACATGGACCTTGGAGAGATCTGGAAGTTCCTCGTGGGCAAGCTCGGCTGGATGATCACGCTCCTCGCAATCTGGAACTGGCCCTGGCACTTCTGATTGAAGTTGCACCGGTCAGTCCCGGCGATTGAGACAGCCGGGCGTGGGCAACCGTGGCCTACGCGGCCGCGTTAGCCTGTGACGAGACACCCGCGGCGGTGTCCCAAAGGATTATTTGCGCACCGGGCGCCAATAGCCCGCACCCTGCGGGCCGTTGGCGCCCGTGTTTGCGCTGGGCCAGGGCGTCTGCGCGGGCGGCGTGGCTCGCTGGCTGATCAAGCCGACCGCGCTCCCGGCGCCGAATTCGACACGAAACACGTGGGGGAAGCGTCATAGCATTAGGGGCTCGCGCGAGGAGCCCGGATCGAGCCGCACGATGCAGAGGGCCATTGGCCGGCCAGGTCGGGTTTGGCCGCCCCGGTGGAATAACGCCCGCAGCGCTGCGAATACAGCAGTGTAAACCGTGTGCAGACTTATAATTGCCGCGCGCTCGCCGGTCCGGTAGCGCTAGAGGAATGGACCCACGTTGGCACGGGGCGACCCAACCGGACCAGCGTTGCCAGAGGTTGCTGCCTTGTCCGAAATGCTGGAACTCGGCACACGCCGAACCGTCGGCGTCCGGGACATCCCGCTGGTGCTCCTGGCGCCCCGCCGGCTGTTCTCGCGCGTCGAGGATGTGGCCGTGTGGGGCTGGCCGCTGTTGCTGCTACTGACGTTCGTCACGCTGATCGGCTACGCGACCGTCGAGACCGGACTGATCGACCGCGAGGTGGCCCGCGATGTCGGACAGCGCATCGCGCAGATCGACGCTACGCAGCGGGACGTGGTGGAACGCTCCGCGCTGCGCGAGCTTTACGAGAAGGAGCGTAAGAAAGGGGAGTTCGAGAACCTTCTGACGCGGATCCAGGTGGTGGTTGCCGAACCGGCCAAAGCCCTCGCCGCCGCCCTGCTGGTCGCAGCCGTCTTGTACGGGGTGGTGGCCCTGACCGGCCGCAAGCCGGAATGGCACACGCTGCTGACGATCTGTGTCTACGCCGGCTTCATCGACGCCCTGCGCCTGCTGACCAGGCTGGTGCTGATGCTGCGTTACGAGACGCTGGAGGTCTACACCGCGCTGACCCCGCTGACCCGCCATCTGGTGGATGTTGACGCAACGGAGCCGACCGTGCTGGCGCTGGTTTGGGGGCTTCTGACCGCCACCGATCCGTTTCGCATCTGGTTCTGGCTGGTGGTGATTGTCGGGCTCTCCGCGACGGCCCAACTGCGCGGGTGGCGCGCGTGGTTGACCTGCGTGTTGTGCTGGCTGATCGCCGCCGCCGTACGAACGGGGCTGGCGGTCGCGAGCGTGGCGAGCGCCGGCGGCCCGCAGGCCCCAGCGGGATGATAAACCGCGGAGATCGCGGAGACCGCGGAGGATAGCTGAAGAGTGACTCGCGGGAACAGCAACAGGTATACCCTCAGGTGGTGATCCGCCACTGCAAGAGCCCAGGAGAGGCTGCTCTGCGTGCTCCGCACTGCAAAGGTCCGTTTTCTTGGCGGCTGGCTAAGAGATTGCGCTTGTCAGGGTGGCACAGGCGTCCCGCCTGTGTGGTTCCCGGGCGGCATTCTCCACAGGCGAGACGCCTGTGCCACCCTTTGGCTGTGGCCGGAGGCCGCGCTAAGATCTCTGCGTTTTCGCGAACTCGGGTTGTGGCGGGATTGGAGTAGATCATGAAGACCGTGATTGGAATCGTCATTCTCGGAGTGGTCGTGGGGGGGATCTATCTTGTGAATGACTTCACGCGCACCGAGGACGGCAAGAGCCTGCTGCACGTGGCCCGCGAGCTCGAAATCTCCGTCGAGACCGCGCAGCCCGAACAGCGCGGCATCATCCGCACCGTACAGGCCCCCGGTGAGATCGAGGCTTGCGCCGAGGTGGACATCAGCTCCGAAGTCGTCGCCAAGATTCTCGAGCTGCCCGTCGAGGAGGGCGATCGGGTCGAGAAAGACCAGTTGCTGTGCCGGCTCGATGACGCCGACTACCGCGCCCGCGTGCTCTCCGCCGAGGCGAACGTCGCCCGGCTCAAAGCCCTGATCACGCAAGCCGAGGCGGAGCTGGAGAAGGCCGAGCGCGACTACGCCCGGCAGAAGGAATTCATCGAGTCCGACTTGACGTCCAAGGTCGAGATGGCGAACTACCGCACGCTCCTGGTCGGGGCTCAGGCCGTGGTCGAGATGCGTCGGCAGGAGCTCGTTGCGGCCGAGGCGGCCCTACAGTCCGCGCGCGAAGATTTGGAGAAGACCGTCATCCGCTCGCCGCTGGGCGGGGTGGTCTCGCAGCTTTTCGCCGAGCAGGGCGAGGTCGTCATCACCGGAACGATGAACAACCCGGGCACGCGGATCATGGTCATCAGCGACCTGTCGAAGATGCAGGTCCGTTGCCGGGTTGACGAGGCCGACGCCCCGCTCGTGGCACCTGGCCAGGTCGCACGCATCTACCTGCAATCCGACACCCGCCGAAGCATCCCCGGCAGTATCCTGCGCGTCGGGACCAAAGGCACCAAGCAGCTGGGACGCGACGTGGTCACCTTCGAAACGCTCGTGCTCATCTCCGGCGACGACCAGCGCGTCAAGCCCGGGATGACTGCCAACATCGAGTTCGAGGTTGCTCGCGACGATGAGGCTCTGACCATCCCGGTCCAGGCCGTCGTGTATCGCAAGCGTCGCGATCTGCCGGAGAAGCTCCTCGAAGAACATGACCAGAAGCAGGAGCAGCTTGACGCCACGAAACGTCAGCACGAGGCCGAGTACATTCGGCTGGTTTTCTGCGTGGAGGACGGCAAGGCTCACCCGCGACTGGTGGAGACCGGTATCAATGACGCCGCCGGCGTCCAGATCGTCGAGGGCATCTCGGCAACCGACACGGTCGTGATCGGCCCGTACCGCGGCCTGGATCAGCTCAAGGACGGCTCGCCGGTGAAGCTCGCCGAGAAGTCCGGCGCCAAGGACGAGGATGTCGAGCAGGTCGCCGAGGGCGAAGATGCGGAGCAGGTCGCGGAGGACAGCGGCGAACCGACCGTGGCGACCACCGGTTCAAGCGCTGCGACCGAGGACGACGCGGAGCACGACTGATGCCGGACGCCGCGAACAACGTGGAAACTTCCTCGGTCACAACGCCGACCCGGCCCTGCCACGCAGTTGCCGTGCCGGTGATCGAGCTGATCGACCTGCACAAGACCTACCGGGTTGGCACCGAGCTGGTGCATGCCTTGCGGGGCACGTCGTTGACGATCCGCGAGAACGAGTACGTGGCGATCATGGGCGCGTCGGGCTCGGGCAAGAGCACGATGCTGAACATCCTCGGGTGCCTGGACGTGCTGACCAAAGGAATCTATCGCCTGCGCGGGCAGGATGTCTCCCGCCTTTCGCAGACCAAGCTGGCGCGGATTCGCGGTCGGCAGATCGGGTTTGTTTTTCAGTCGTTCGAACTGCTGGGTCGCACCACGGCGCTGAAGAACGTGGAATTGCCGCTGAGGTATACGCGCACCCGTCATCGCCGGCAGCGCGCCATTGACCGGGCCCACCATCGGCCCAATCAGCTCTCGGGCGGGCAGAAGCAGCGGGTGGCCATCGCCCGCGCGCTGGCTCAGCAACCCGACATCATCCTTGCCGACGAGCCCACGGGTAATCTCGACAGCGTTACCGGCGAGGAGATCATGGACATCCTCGACAACCTCCACGCCGAGGGTCAGACCATCATCATCGTCACGCACGAGGACCACATTGCCCGACGCTGCCGACGAACCATCATGCTCAAAGACGGCCAGATCGTGGTGGACACCGGCAACGGCGACGGTCTCCCCCTCCACGACCGAAGCGTCGCAAACCCGCCAGACGAGGCAGCGACGAAGCCATGAAGGCCCTGCGAATACTGGTCAGTGTGTTGCTGTACATCCCCGATCGGGTCACCTCACTCGCGGGGAACGTCGTCACCGCGCTGATCCAGATCTGGTCCAACAAGATCCGCTCGCTGCTGACCGTGCTCGGCATCATCATCGCCGTCACCTCGATCATCAGCGTCGTCTCGATGGTGGAGGGCTTTGGCAGCTATGTGACCAGCTTTCTGCGCGGCCTGGGCACGAACATGATGGTGGTCTATCCCGAGCGCGAGCGCGGTCCGCACGGCGAGTACCTTCGGCCGGCCGAGATGACCATCGAAGACATCCAGGCGGTTGACGCCGGCGCCACCGCTATCCGCCGAACTTCGCCCGTGATCTTCACCCGCGCCACGATCGAATATGGCCGCCAACAGCTTGCCGGCATCGACACGCGTGGCACGAACGTGTCCTTCCTGGCGATCCGGAATTTCGACGTCGACCGGGGCCGGTTCTTCGCCGCCGTCGACGTTGACGCTGGCGCGCCGGTCTGCGTGCTCGGCCGCGAGGTCCTGCGCAAGCTGGAGTGCGACGAATCACTGGTAAGCGACTTCGTCCACATCGACAACCAGCGCTTCCGCGTCATCGGGCTGCTCAAATCCAAAGGCAGCTTCATGGGCGAGAATCAGGACGAGATGATCGTTATCCCCTGGACCAATGCCCTCAAGATGTACCCCCAGCGCCGCAACTACCTGGCGTTCTACGTCGAGGCGGTCAGCGAGGACAAGATCCCGGATGCCGAGGGACAACTGGTGCGTATCTTGCGCCAACGCCACGGTCTGCAGGCGGGTGACCCGTCCGATTTCGGGATCTTCAAGCAGGACGAGATTCTCAAGGAGTTTCACACCACGCGCGTCATCGCCACCAGTATCCTGGCCGGCATCGTCAGCATCTCACTACTGGTGGGCGGGATCGGCATCATGAATATCATGCTGGTGTCGGTCACCGAGCGCACGCGCGAGATCGGCCTGCGCAAAAGCGTGGGCGCCCATCGGCGGGATATCCTGCTGCAATTCCTCACCGAGGCCGTGGTGCTGGCCACGGTCGGCGGCGGCATCGGCATCGCCCTGGGCTACGCCATCTGCTACATCGCCGGCATGCACCCAGACATGGTCGAGTTCAACGTCCCGGCCTGGTCGGTAGCCCTGGCGCTCGGCTTCAGCGCCGGCGTCGGGATCTTCTTCGGGATCATCCCGGCTTTCAAAGCCGCGATCATCCACCCCATAGATGCCTTGCGGCACGAGTGATGCCGGGCGCGGCCGAGGCTGGCCTGACTCCGTTTGACGCGTGCGAGACAGCCACGTTTCGTATTACGGCTCGCGCGCTCCTCGCCGGCCGCGTTCGCGTCGCTCGCCGCGATCGCGCCGCTGTTCGCGGTCCCCACGCCGCCCGCCGCTCAGCCGTTTGAGCGCGTCCTCAAACTCCTTGGCCTGCTCCTCGTTGAGCACTCCCATAATCTCGGCCTTGGTCTCCACAGCCAAAGCGGCCTGCTCTTCCTTGTCTTGGCGGGAGATTTTGCGATATGCTCCGATCGCTTCACGCTCGATCTCCCGAATCTGCTCCTTCTGATCGCTGTCGAGTCTGAGCCGCTTGACCGCCCGCAGCACGTTGCGGACATCCCCCGGCCCGCCCTGCCGGTCGCGGCCGCCGGTCGCCAGCTCCTCGCGAAACGCGACCAGGCGTTCCAGCTGCTCCTCGGTCAGCGAGTCCTTGAGCTCCTCAAAGAGCCCCTCGAACATGGCCTCCTGGCTGGGCCGGGTCTCCTCGAGCTGCCGCCGCAGCTCCTGAACACGCTCATCGTCGCCCGCCTCCCGCGCCTGGCGCATCTCCTCCATCAGCGGGCGAATCTCGCCCCAACGCCCGCGCATCTGCTCGCGTTGCGCTCTGAGGAGCTCTTGGAACTCGTCCCGCTGTTCGTCGCTGAGCCCGAGCTCGTCGGGCAACTCCTGCGTGATTCGGCGATAGCGGTCCCGGTCGTTCTGGCGACTCTGCATACGATCCTGCAACTCCCAGAGTTTGCTGAGCTGGTCGTCACGCAGGATCGGTTCGAGCTCCTCCAGCGCCTCGGCCAAACCGCTTTCCGGCCCGCGGGCCTCGCGCCGTTCGGCTCGCAACTGGGTCGCGTGCTCCTCGTCGCCGTCGCGCCTGGCTTCGCGAACTTCCCGCCAGCGCTCTTCCGACTCGCGCACGCGTTCGCGATGCCCGGCGGTGATCTCCTCAAACCGGGCGCGCTGCTCCTCGTCCAGTTCGAGCTCGTCGGCAATGCGCGCGAACATGCGGTCGCCACGCGGTCCCCGTTCGCGACCGGGGCCGCGCCGTTCACCCATCCCGCGCTCCCCTCGGCCACGTCGTTCCATCCGTCGTTCGTCTGCGGCTTGCTCGCCACGTTCCTGCTCCTGCTCTCCTTCCTCCTGGGCCCACGCCGTCAGGCTCAACAGCCCGATTACAAAGCTTGCCAAGATTGCATGTCTCATCTTTATGCTCCTGTCACGATTGATCCGGATGGGATCTGTCTCAGATGGACCGACCACATCACCCACACGTCGGCTGCCCGCCGATGCGGCAAACAGTATACACGCTCCTCGGCTACGGGGCGGCGCCTCATACAGGCTCAACGCCCGGCCGAGCGGATTATTCCGCAAACCTCGCCAATCCGCTTCAGCAGGCGGTCATGCCCCGCCGAGCGCGTTCACCACCACCGGCGGCGGCAGGCTCAGAGCTGGTCGTTGGGACGCGAGTCCACGGGGGGGGATTCGAGCAGCTGAATCAACGGCGGGCTATCAGGCGTGAGGCGCGGTGCTTGAGCAGGCCGCGCACCTCCGCAGCGTCGCGGAATCTGGGGATCCTCCTTGAGCAGCGTCTTTGTGGCTAGAGCGATCTGCCGAGCTCTTCGGGCGCATGGACCGCCAGCGGACACCGG